>PUOQ01000119.1 GCA_003552785.1 Dehalococcoidia bacterium | reverse complement strand
GTTTTCAGATTCAACGAGCAATTCTCCTTTTGAAAGCAGCAGTTCAATTTTGCTATCCAGAAGCCTGGAGTATTCCGGAGTAACAAGCTGGCTCAAATTCATTTGAAAAATTTCTTCCCGGCTATAGCCGCGGGTTTTGCAAGCTGTTTCATTAACGTAAACAAACCAGCCATTAATATCATGCAAAAAAATTGAATCCGTGGCGTTGTTTAATAATTCGGACTGCAGCTTCAATTCTTCCTGTACAAATTTCTTCTCTGTAGTGTCCTGCACAACGCTCATGAATCCGTATTTTGTTCCTGAGGCATCATTGAGAGGAGTCGTTTTTATGTCTACCCAGACATCTGTTCCATCCCTGCGCTTACCAGCTTTTTCTCCATTGAATTGGAACATATCCTGATCACGGGTTTTGATTTCTTCGGCTCCTTCAGAAGTAAAGCCTGAAAATAGCATCGCTTGAGTATTACCGACAGCTTCTTTTTCAGTGTATCCGAATATGTTTTCTGCGCCTTGATTCCAGTAAGTAATATTTCCGTAAATGTCTGTTGCTATAACGCCATCACGGACATTTGACAAAATATCGGCGTGAAAAGAAAGTTTATTTAAAACAGAATTAAAATCCGAGATGTCTTTAAAAAGCCCGAGGGTGTATTTTTTGCTCCCCGTTTCTATAACGCTTGCGCTAATAAATACGGGCACAACAGAACCGTCTTTTCGTATGACTTCCCCTTCATAGTCGGCCAGGCGTCCCTTGCTGGAATGCATTCTAAATCGTGATAAATATTCACTGGCCTGTTCGGGCGGATGAAGGTCGGTCTGGTGCATGCCAATAACTTCCTGTTCCGTCTTACCGAGCAGTTCTGCACCTTTCTTATTTGTTTTTATAATGATGCCGGTATTTGAATCGGCAAGGTATGCAGCGTCGTTAAGGTTTTCAAACAGGCAGCGGTAGTATTTTTCACTCAGCGCAAGTTCTTCCCTGGCGCGGATGTTTTTGAGGGCTTTAGCGGCAATATCTGCAAACAGGGTTGCCATGCGCTTGTCCTCATCGTCAAAGCCGCCATTTTTGTTGGCAAACCCGAGAACGCCCATGGCCCCATCATCGATTACGAGTGGAGCAAATAAAACATTATTTAATTCAATGTGCTCTTTTGGTAAGTCATGACTCCAATGAGAATTGTTAAATTCATTCTCAGCTAAAGCATGTTTGTTTTTACAGTATATATCACTCAGCCTCTGTGCCTGCATACAAAAAACCGCGTTGATATTGAGTTTTTCATCAGAAGGTTCCTGGAAAAGTATTTCTGCCGTACCCCCATCAGAGCCAAACAATGCAACAAAACCTGCGGTTGCGCCGATAAGATCCTTGCATTGCTTGAATATTTCTTTAGCAGCATCGATAAAGTTGGTATTTGCCAGTGCAGCGGCGTAACTGGCTTGCAGTGCGCGGTATTCAGGCTCAAATTGTTTAATTATATTTTCAGTTGTATCAAATTCTTTATTCATAGGGCTTATTAAACATACTATTATGAATAGCTGCTTTTAGTTTTGTCATAGATCGCAAATCAAGGCTTTTAATATGACAAAGTGAAACAAACACTCTATTTCTTTATATAATCTAATACCGGTAATTCTGTATCAATATTTTCTATTTTATTATCTCGCCATAATGAAACAAAGGTATCGACTATATCCGGATCAAACTGGCTACCCTTTCCATTTAGCAACTCAGAAATTGCTTTTTCGTGTGGTAAAGCGGCACGGTATGGCCTTTCTGAAGTCATCGCATCAAAGCTGTCTACAACAGCAATAATACGTGCACCTATGGGTATCGTCCCTTCTAAAAGCCCGTCGGGATAACCTCTGCCATCGAACCTTTCATGGTGGTGCTTTACAATCGATAAGATATCCTTGCTATTCACGATGGGTTCCAGGATGCGAGTGCCAATTTCTGGGTGAAGCTTTATATGTTCATATTCGCTGGAAGTTAGTTTACCGGGTTTATTTAAAACGTGCTCATTTATTCCAATTTTTCCTATGTCATGTACAAGGCCTGCAAACCTTATGTCATCAACCAGGGAGCTATTTAATCCAATTTTTTCTGACACGACGACGGCGGCCTGTGTAACCCTGTGTGAATGTCCAAAGGTATATACATCTCTGGCCTCCAAGGCATAAACAAGAGATGTAATTGAGTTAAAAAAGGCCTTGCGTATTCTCTCTGCCTGCTTTGACACCTTCTGTTCCAGATGCATTTTATAATCCCGGTTTTCAATTTCAAGGCGTCTTTTATCCAGTGCTCGATCAATACTCAGTGAGAGGCTGTTAAAATCAAAAGGCTTGGTAATGTAATCGTAGGCTCCTTCTTTCATGCATTGAATGGCAAGACTGGTGTCTGTAGCTGCGGTTGCCATTATTACAGAGATATCAGGATATTTTTCTTTGATAACAGGAAGTATGTCAGTACCTGATGTACCGGGCATGTTTATATCAAGCAGTACCAGGCTAAAATAATCTCTGGAAAGTTTATCTAAAGCCTGCGTGGCATTAGAGGCTTCGTCATAGCTGTAACCTTTTTTTTTCAAGCCCATACATAGCAGTGCCCGGATAGGATCTTCATCATCTACAACTAATATTTTATTTACCATTATGTTAACTCACTTCAGCACAAAAAAAGTGTTGTTGGTCAGAATTAAAGAAATATTGCTGGTTAACCATAAATTATGTTGCAACTTCGTTGCTTGCTTGGAAAAGTTTGCTGATGCCATATAATGTGGATTATACATCCGTGTAACCATGCCTGTATGTTAATAAATTGACTATATCATGCTGTTTAATAAATGGCAACATTTCTAAAAATAGTGGCAAATGGCGGCATGCTTGTTTGCCTAAAAATTACCTTGATATTGTGATATAAAGAATCAATTGGAAATACGGTATTAATGATACGATATCGGCCCTTTCATATTCCAGGTAAAAGATTATTTTAAAAGTTAAAGCTAAACTATCGACTGTTCCAGTTTAATCAGATCGATAATCATTATCTGGTTTCCATTGTAATCAATAATTCCATCTTTCTTCATGTTGCTCATTTCTCGTGATAATGAAGGGCGTGGTACTCCAAGGTAATCAGCCATTTCATTCCGCTTCATGTTCATTTGAAAAGTTTGTTGTTTGTTTTTTAAATATTCATCAATCAGACAACTCGAAATTTTTCCCCTGATCGTTCGGGATGAAAGGTGTTCGATGGTTTTATTTTGAAGCAGGGCTTTATTTGAAAGAATGTTTAATAAGTTCATTATTAAATAACTGTGCGAACGACAAGTATTTGAGCAATTGCCCAGAACTTTATCAGGCGGCAGGAATAGAATGCAGCAATCTTCCTGGGCGATAATGGTAACCGGCCAGGTTTTTATATTGGAAAAAGCCACCATTTCTCCAAATACTCCTCCCGGGCCAAGTATCTCTAAAATAATACGGTTTCCAGAAACGGTTTCCCTGGTCAGGGCAATTTTCCCATCGGCCACCACGCCAATTCCATCGAAAAGGTTACCCTGTAAAGCCACTATTTCCCGATGCCGGTATTCTTTTTTAGCAGGCTTCAGGCATTCAAGCATTGTATTCAGGCTTTCTGTGCCAATACCTTTAAAAAGAGGTGAGGATTTGATTGTATTAACCCATTCTATATACATAAACGCTCTCCTTGGTTAACATAGGTAACATTTGTTACTGCGAGGTTATATTAATTGTATTATTATAATCTACAAATGGGATGAATGTCCCAAAAAATGAGGAGGTAGATTATGCAGGAAATGTTTTGTTTCCAATGTGAGCAGACCGCAGGAGGAAAAGGTTGCACAAAAACAGGGGTTTGCGGAAAAACGCCGGAGGTTTCAAACGAGCAGGACAAATTAACATGTTCATTAATTGGTCTTGCCAGGGCTGTTGAAGGAAAACAGGTGGCTCCAGATGTTGATGAATTGGTAATGAGGGCGTTGTTTGCCACTCTGACCAATGTAAATTTTGACAAAAATGTTATTAAAGATCTGAATGACCGTGTCGAAAATTTAAAAAACACAATCGGTGACGCAGATAGCCCTGAGCCTGATTACCTGTTTCAGGGAGATACAGATGCAGTTTCTCTGCGTTCAACTCTATTATTCGGACTGAGGGGCATGGCGGCTTATGCATGGCACGCCCATCGATTGGGCAATGATGATGAAGAAGTAACTAGCTGGCTGTATAAAGGTTTGCGTGCGGTTGGGAAGGAAAACAATGTGGATGAATGGCTTAACCTTAACATGGAATTGGGTCAGGAAAATTTAAAATGCATGGCGCTACTTGATGAGGCCCACGCTGCCGCATTTGGCAATCCCAAACCGAACAAGGTAACCATGAATGTTGAAAAGGGTCCTTTTATTGTTATTACCGGTCACGATTTAGATGATTTAAAGCAGCTGCTTGAGCAGACTGAAGGTAAAGGCGTGAATGTTTACACCCACGGCGAAATGTTGCCAGCACATGCATATCCGGAGTTAAATAAATACAAGCACCTTAAGGGGCATTATGGAACAGCATGGCAAAATCAGCAAAAGGAGTTCATTAGCATACCGGCTCCTGTTGTGTTTACAACAAATTGTTTGATGCTGCCAAAGGAAAACTATGCAGACAGGATATATTCCTCTTCAGTTGTAGGCTGCCCCGGGATGAACTACTTATCTGAACATAACGGCTCAATTGATTATTCTCCGGTTATTGAGCAGGCGATTGAGCTTGGAGGATGGGAAGAGGACAGGTTATATTCCGGAATCAATGGTGGTTCGGAGCTGGTAACAGGCTTTGGGCACAATGCCGTTATGGGTGTAGCCGACAAAATAATCGATGCTATCAAAAGGGGCAGCATTAAACACTTCTTTCTGGTTGGTGGTTGTGACGGGGCCAGGCCAGGGAGAAGTTACTATACCGATTTTGTCAAGCAAACGCCGGAAGACAGTATAGTTCTAACACTGGGATGCGGAAAATACCGCTTCAACGATCTTAATCTGGGTGAGGTTGAAGGTATCCCCAGGATTCTGGATATGGGACAGTGCAACGACGCCTATTCAGCCATACAGGTAGCGGTTGCGTTGGCCAAAGCTTCTGAATGCAATGTTAATGAATTGCCCTTATCCCTTGTGTTGTCCTGGTACGAACAAAAAGCGGTTTGCATTTTGCTCACATTGCTGTCTCTGGGAATTAAAAACATCTATTTAGGACCGTCTTTACCGGCATTTTTATCCCAAAACGTGATAAATGTACTGGTTGAAAAGTATGATCTTCAGCCAATCACAACGCCCACTGAGGACATGAAGGCATTGATTGCGGGTTAAAACGCTTGGCCATATTATGCTGATGATATTAACATCTACTAGTTTTTAACCAGAAGCAAAAGAGCCGGCAATGTTATTAAGCTATATACGATTTTTGCCGGCTCTTTTGCTTCTTATTTTTAGCCTTAACCTTTGTTGCCTGTCAGGATGCCCTGCAAGTTTCCTTAACCGTTCCAGGTTTTCGTTGATCTGGCATACAATTTGGGTACCTAATCAGGCGGGCCTTTTCTGACCGCTTTGCAGGTACTGTTTTAGCAAAGCCAAAAATAGTTTCTTAAAGACCTCTTCTGGATAACCTGATTGGATTGTTGACAGCCTTTATTTAAAATGTTAGATTAGGCTAACAACACGTACAGTAAAATATTTAAAATTACGTTGTACAAGTGAGCGTATGTTAGATACAAGTAATATAATCCATTTAATCTGTTGT
>PUOQ01000048.1 GCA_003552785.1 Dehalococcoidia bacterium | reverse complement strand
GTACTGGTGCATGCTGGACCTTTTGCCAACATTGCAATTGGGCAGTCTTCTGTTATTGCCGACCGGGTTGCCCTGCGGTTAAGTGATTATCATGTTACCGAAAGTGGTTTTGGAGCCGATATTGGTTTTGAAAAATTCTGGAATATTAAATGTCGTTTGAGCGGTCTTAAACCGAACTGTGCGGTTATTGTTGCTACCGTCAGAGCTTTGAAAATGCATGGCGGTGGACCGAAGGTGACGCCTGGTAAACCGCTGGATCCTGCTTATAGCGAGGAAAACACTGCTCTTGTAGAAAAGGGTTGTGAAAACCTTATTGCTCATATTCAAACAGTGCAAAAGTCGGGCATGAAACCGGTTGTATGCATTAATAAGTTCCATACTGACAACGAATCAGAAATTAGAGAGATAAAAAACGCCGCTGAATCAGCCGGAGCCAGGGTGGCGGTTTCAGAACACTGGCTTAAAGGTGGTGAAGGCGCCCTGGACCTGGCCGATGCAGTAATCGACGCTTGTGAGGAAGAAAGTAACTTTAAACTATTATATGAAGGTTCAGAGCCTATCGCTGATCGAATCGACAAGATAGCCAGAGAAGTTTATGGAGCAGACGGAATTAGTATTACTCCAGAAGCTCAGGCTAAAATAGACAGACTTGAAGATGATGAAGTCATGAGGGGCTATCCAGTGTGTATGGTAAAAACACACCTTAGTCTTTCTCATGATCCTGCTATAAAGGGCAGGCCCAGTGGCTGGACTTTACCCGTAAGTGATATTTTGACATACGGGGGAGCAGGGCTGATTGTGCCTGTAGCCGGAGGCATAAAACTGATGCCCGGTACATCATCGAATCCTGCCTATAGACGTATTGACGTTGATTGTGAAACAGGTAAAGTTAAAGGACTGTTTTAATGAAAATGCTGAGGTGCCGATGTTGGTAGTTTCTAAGGCAAGCCAATTCAGGGTTCGATTCGAACCAGACGGTGCAGAAGTAATGGTTGATGCAGGCACCCTTTTGACGCTGGCTGCCCTGAAAGCAGGTATTGAATTGCGCACTTCCTGTGGTGGATCCGGTACTTGCGGCATGTGTGGAGTCTGGGTAAAAACCGGAGAACTGTCGACAAAGGTTTCAGCAGGGTTAACCGACAGGGAATATCAGCATGGACTCATGCTTGCCTGCCAGAGCCGTGTTGTTGAGGATGTTACTGTTTTAGTTTCCGGACCTCCAGTAAAAGATACCTGTCATTTGCATGAAGAGTTTACAGGTGGACGCTTAATACCGGGAATTGCTTCTGCAGGTTGGAACTACAGGCCTCCGGTTACAAAATATGCATTGAAACTTAATGAACCCAGCATTAAAGATAATCAACCCGACCTGAAGCGATTGAGAAAGGCCCTCTCAAAAAAGGGTCATGATAGATTAAACATCAGTTATTCTGTTTTAAAAACTTTACCAGATGTCTTAAGGGCAGGAAACTGGAAAGTAACTGCTACTGTAGTTGATGCCTGGCCCTGCCCGATGCTGGTAAACCTGCAATCAGGGGATGTATCTGGTAAGCACTATGAAGTAATACTCGATGTCGGAACAACAGCCATAAGAGGGCAGTTGCTTGATTTAAATACAGGCATGGTGGTATCAGAAGCTATCGATTATAACAGGCAGTCTGAATTTGGCGAAGATGTAATAAGCCGCATTGTTTACAGCCGACAAAAAGGAGGCCTTACCCGGCTTCAAAAGGCAGTTGCTGAAACCATAGACGGCATAATTTCAAAAATGTCAGATAAGGCTGAAATAAAAAAGGAGCATTTAAGCCACCTGACAGTTGCGGGTAATACGGTAATGACTCAAATGCTTTTCAGTGTTGATCCAGAACCACTCCGCCTTTCTCCATATGTGCCTGCTTTTGATACTCCACCACAGGTTTCTGCAAAATCAATTGGAATCAACCTGCCTGAACATGTGTATATTTATGCCATGCCTTGTGTTTCCAGCTATGTTGGAGGTGATATTGTTGCCGGAGTAATCGGCACCGGCATTTATCAGCGTGAAAGAATCAGCCTTTATATTGACATCGGCACCAATGGTGAAATCGTTGTGGGAAACAGTGAATGGCTGGTGACTGCTGCCTGCAGCGCAGGCCCCACCTTTGAAGGTGGGGGTGTCAAGTTTGGTATGGTGGCTTCGAAAGGCGCCATTGAGGGCTTTACACTTGAACCTGAAACGCAAAAGCCTTCATTAAGTGTCATCGGTGGTATCAGGCCCGGGGGTATTTGTGGCTCCGGATTAATTAATATAGTCGCAACACTTCTTAAGGCTGGAATTCTGGGGCAAAATGGCAAATTTAATTTAGATGCTGATTGTTCGCAGGTCAGGCAGGGCGATGATGGTCCAGAGTATGTGATTGTCGAAGCGTGTAACTCGCTTAACGGCAATGATATTGTGATTACCGAGATGGATATCGATAACTTTATTCGTTCGAAAGCAGCCATTTTTGCCGGTTGCCACACCCTTGTAGAAAGTGTAGGCTTAAAATTTGGCGATATTGATGACATCATAATTTCCGGCACTTTTGGAAATCGAATAAATATAGAAAGTGCTGTCCAGGCAGGTTTGCTCCCGGATTTGCCCAGAGAAAAATTTTACTATGTTGGCAATGGCTCGCTACTCGGGGCTCGGTTGACCAGCTTCTCAAAGGAGTTGTATCAAGAAGGCATAACATTGCCCGGGAAGATTACAAACTTTGAGCTCAGCGAGGACCCTTCATTTATGGACAATTACATCGCCGGGCTGTTTTTGCCACATACCGACAAAAACAAATTTCCTTCTGTTGAGTATGCAGTATGAGTTATACAATTGCTTTTGCAGGAAAGGGTGGCACTGGAAAAACTACTGTTGCCAGCCTCGTAATACGTTCTCTAATAAACAGAGGATTGAAACCGGTGCTGGCCGTTGATGCTGATGCTAATGCCAATCTGGCCGAAAGCCTTGGTATCGAGGCAGGGGAAACAGTTGGACAGGTTCTGGCGTCATTTAATGAATCCAAGCTTAAGATACCTTCAGGTTTAACCAAAGGAGCTTACCTGGAAATGCGCTTAAACGATACTATTGCTGAAAGCTCTAATGTTGATCTTATTGCCATGGGGCGCAGTGAAGGCTCAGGTTGCTATTGCTACCCCAATACCGTTCTTCGAAAATTTATTGATGAACTGTTGCCAAATTATCCATATATGGTAATGGATAATGAAGCCGGGCTTGAACATTTAAGTCGTGGCACTACAGAGCGGATAGATCACTTAATAATTATCATGGACCATTCAATAAAAGGAGCACGTACTGCAGGGCGAATTCTTGACTTGATAAAAGAGCTAAAATTAAATATAAAAAGGCGATCATTAATCATAAACCGAATGGAAGGAGGCCTCGACCCCTCTATCGCTAAAGAGCTTGAGGGCGCCGGGTTAAAACCGGGTGTATTTATTCCTGCAGATGAAACGGTTATACAATATGATCTGGAAAGAAGGCCTCTCATTGATCTTCCCCAATCATCGCCTGCAGTTAAAGCACTTGAGTCAGTTATGCAAAACATCCTTAACAGAGAGGTAGAAAATGACAGCTAGAATAATTGATGGCAAGCATATCGCTTCACAGGTAAAACAGGAGCTAGAAGGTGAAGTCCGGCGGTTGAAAGAAAAATTTAATCTGGTGCCGGGATTGGCCACCATTCTGGTTGGAGATGATCCTGCCAGTCATGTTTATGTAAACTCAAAAATACGAACCTGCGAAAAACTGGGCATTGCCTCATTTCACAAGCAACTGGGTTCTGATGTAACCGAGGCGGAATTGATTGAAATTATTCAGCGTTTCAACGCTGATTCAGCAGTTCACGGGATATTGGTACAGCTCCCATTACCCGGCCATATCGATGAATCCAGAATATTAATGACTATTGATCCCGGTAAGGATGTTGATGGGTTTCATCCGATTAACGTTGGTAAAATGGTAGTCGGTGATACTGGATTTCTGCCATGTACTCCAGCAGGAATCCAGCAGCTGCTGATCAGAAGCAAGGTTTCCATTGAAGGTGCACATGTTGTTATAGTGGGTAGAAGTAATATCGTGGGCAAACCTATTGCAAACATACTTGTTCAAAAGCAGTCAGGAGCAAATGCAACGGTTACCATCTGTCATAGCCGCACTCCTGATATTGCGGAGCACACTCGCCGGGCTGACATATTGATCGCTGCTATAGGAAAACCCAAATTCATCCAGGCAGAAATGGTTAAGAAAGGCGCCGTGGTAATAGATGTTGGCACTAATCGGGTCGGCTCTACAAAAGAGGGTAAAAGCATTCTTGCGGGCGATGTAGATTTTGATGGAGTTCAGGACATAGCTGCCGCCATAACGCCGGTCCCGGGCGGAGTGGGGCCCATGACGATTGCTATGCTTATGCTAAACACTGTAAAGGCAGCCAAACTCTCACAGGGGACCGTTTAAAGGGAGGAAGTATTATGGAGTATGAAGTAAACACAGTTGAAGCACCCGGAAGGAACCGGGTAAAGCTACTGGGTGCTACCTATGAAAAAGGAAAACCCTCAAGTGTAGAGGAAGGCCTCTGGCGCCACAAGCTTGAAGACAGGCATCAGAAACTGAAATACATTGAGTACGCTGAACGTTACTGGTACAGTAATGACTGGTTTGGTAGTGAAAAAAGGAAAAATCCTGCTTAAACAAGGAGTAATTGATGGTGCTTGAAATTCCAAAGGTGGACTATACAGGAAATATTAGAGAAGTTTCTCTGGGAAAGAAGGGGGCGATTACCGTTGGTGGAGGGACGTGTTATCCTTTTCACCTGTTTGAAGGCGCAATGCCAAACAAGCCCTGCATTGCCATGGAAATATGTGACTGCCCTCCTGAGGGTTGGCCAGATGCAGCTATTGAGCCTTTTAAAGACGTAACAGATGATCCTGTCAGTTGGGCAAAAAAATGCATCGATACTTATCAGGCTAAATTAATATGCCTTCATCTCAGCAGCACCGATCCAAATGGTTTGAACAGGAGTGCAGATGAAGCTGCCGAAACAGTTAAAAAAGTGGCCGGAGCCATCGATGTTCCTTTAATTGCGTGGGGCACGTCAAACCAGGAAAAAGATTCCGAGGTGTTAAGAAAGGTTGCTGAGGTTTGTCAGGGCGAACGCCTTGTCCTGGGGCCGGTGGAGGAAGGCAATTATAAAAAGATATCGGCTTCAGCGCTGGCTTACAATCATCAGCTGGTAGCATGCTCCCCCATTGATATTAATCTGGCCAAACAGTTAAACATTCTCCTTTCCAATATGGGTGTAGGCGAAAAAGATATTATAATCGACCCCACCGTAAGTTCAATAGGTTATGGAATTGAATATTGCTACTCGGTAATGGAGCGAATGCGAATGGCCGCTCTTGTACAGCAGGACAGCAAGTTGCAGATGCCAATAATATGTAATATTGGCAGGGAAACCTGGAAAGCCAAAGAATCAAAAATTACCGCTGATGAAGCACCCGAGCTGGGTGATGCAGCCAAGAGAGGTATTATGCTGGAAGCAATGTCTGCTGTTGTGCTGTTAATCGCCGGTGGCGATATTATTATTATGCGCCATCCTGAAGCGATAAAGCTTGTTGATGATATTATTAAAGACCTTTTAAATTAGAGTGTGTGGGGAAGAATTTTTAAGTGAGGTGCAGCAATGGCGGAAGAAGTTAGGAGTATCGATTCAGCAACTCTGAAAATGATTGAAAAATCAGCAAATGATAATGCTGTAAATGTATTTGACAGGGCTGGAAGTGTGAAGCCATGCCCTATAGGGCTGGAGGGTTCTTGCTGTAGAATATGCTCCATGGGGCCGTGCCGGGTGC
>PUOQ01000078.1 GCA_003552785.1 Dehalococcoidia bacterium | reverse complement strand
GCCAGCGAATCAAACAGTAAATCCAAGCCCTTTAAAGGTTCTATGCGGCCAACAAACAAAATGGTTTTCTTTTTCTTATCCACCAGGTTATTTTTGTCCGAATTATTCACAAAAGGTTTAAAAAGGTGCTGATTAACCCCGCATGGAAGGATGCTGATGTTATTTTCTTTTGCACCATAAAAATCTACAAGGTCTTGTTTTTCACTACGGGTAGCTACTATAACCTTGTGACTGCCACGTGCCACTCTGGACTCGCTATCGATCCTTAAAGCCGGCTCCTCGGTGCCAGCCCCCAGCCGGTTCTTTATTGCAGCCAGCGTATGAAACATAACAACATGAGGCACGCCCCAACAATTAGAGAGGTTCATTCCGGCGATACCGGAAAGCCAGTAATGACTGAATATCAGACCGTAATTAATGTTTTCATTACGGCAAAAAACTCTAATAGCGTCAGAAAAGCTGTTAATATGAGGAAAAAGTGAAAGCTTGTCTACCACCTCCTGCTCCCTGCCAGCCTCCACATGAACCAGCCGTACCCCCGGAGCAAGGGTGATTATTTCACTACCATGAGAGCCATGCTTTCTGGTAAAGATATCAATTTTATAACCCAGGCGGGCAAGTTCCACGGCAGTTTCACGAATATAAACGCTCATACCACCGGTATCTCTTGCCCCCAGGCTTCCCAACGGACAGCTGTGGAGGCTTAAAACAGCAATCGGGGGGCATCTGTAACCGGAGAAGTTTCTCATGAGTTAATTAATTTTTATTTCCATACTGTAAAGCTTAACTTCTTGCCCGCCCAGGTGCCGCTTGTATTTTTCCTCACCTTTGAGGAATTCCCACTTCGACCGGTTTAACCCGATTGCTTCTTTTATCCCCATTGCTTTACTTACAAGCCCGGCGCTTACGTGGCGCCAGGACGGATGATAGGCACTATTATAAAGATATATCGTATTATTATAATCAAAAACCATTATCATAGCTACCTGGTGGCTGTTTACGTTAAGGCACCCGAATCTCATTAACCCGTAACGACCAAATTTGGCACTCAACAATTTGAAAAAGCAAGCATTTTCATAAGTCATGAATGCTGCTTTTTTCCCTCCATTCTGATTAAAAAGGTGTAAAAAATCCTGAATTAAATGATTGACGGAATCAGACCCGTTGCTTAAAAAATAATCAAAGTTTCCCACTTCCGACAGGCGGCGCAACTTGCGCCTTACTTCATGACGCTGTTTCCTGCCAATCATGCCCAGATACTCATTCCAGCTTGAAGGCAGGTATATTTCACTGGTTACTGCTTCAGGGCTGGATTTAACTGAATAACCCCTGGATATTGCAATTGGCAACATGTACTGAAGCACCACCGATTCGGGCCTCAGGTGGCGCAACTCAACCCGTTTTATACCCTCCTGCTCAAAATGATCCAGCAAGGTGTTAATAAACGCTGTTTCTGCACCCTTCAATGTAATAAAATCCTGATAGTCGCATGTATCCGCATCTCCCATAAAAGATACAGTGGAAGAATTACGTTTTAATGGAGCTAGGCCCACCATCTCCCCCTGACTACAGCCAGACAGTAGATATTCCCGGCTATGGCCCCCAAAGACCTGCCACCAGCTTTCAAGCCATGGCGGCAATACAAACGGGCAGCTCCAGCGCATCTTATTTGATACGGACAGCCAGTAGTCATAAAGCTGCTTTAATTGTACCTGAGTTATATAAACAGTCATTTAGAACAATGTGCCCATCACACCAGTGTCATTAACAGCAAACAAAAAAGTAACCTTTATCATATTATGACCCATTTTTCACTTCTATAATTATATCCAATTCTGTACCAATCAAGCTATCAATAAACTTGTTTAATACATTGATTATCGATATTCATTGCATGGTTTCGCATACAAAATTATCATGGGTGAGCCAACTTGACAAATTGTTCCATAATATATAAACTTGCCATTAACTCCGAACCAGTGAGAACCTAAGCCTTAAAAAGGTATGGCGGCTGGTCGGCGGGCTGAAGCAATAGCCCCAAGGGTATAGCTGGAAACGGTTTTGCCTGCCTCTTTCAGGAAAGGAGTTGGGTTTTATTATTTATTTTTTATATACGAAATATGAACAGAAGGCTTGTAAGCCACAAACAGATCAGGCAATGTAACCTGCAAACAGGCGAGCCTGTAACTATTACATTCAAAGGTAATTTTATACTTCCAGCGGCACGGGTTAGCAGTAACCCGTGCCTTTTGTTTTCACAAATACCAAATAAAGGGGGTAGTTAATGGAAGTAAGTCGGAGAAGCTTTCTAAAAGCCTCCGGAGCGGGGCTGGGCGGACTCTTCCTGCTCGGCACCAAGGGCGAAGAAGCCGTAATGGCTCGGTCGCTCAAGGTAAGACCACTAAAGAAACAGATAGGTGAGTATTTTACCATCTGCCCATATGATGGGACCGGTTGTGGTTTTATCGTCGCCTCTGAAAACGGTAATGTTACCAATGTCGAAGGCGATCCGGAGCATCCAATCAACAAGGGCGGCGGCTGTTCAAAAGGGCAGTCGATTCGCCAGCACGCTGCGGACAACCCGCGCCGGCTGTCAAAGGTCCTCTACCGGGCTCCCGGTGCCAGCGAATGGGAAGAGAAAAGCTGGGACTGGACGATAGACAAGATAGCCCGGAACATCAAGAAAACGCGCGACGAGTCCTTCACTGCGACGGATGACCAGGGAAGAACCGTCAACCGCGCCGAAGCTCTTGCAAGCCTGGGAGGTTCCGCTATTAACAACGAGGAGTGTTACCTGCTTTCCAAGATGGCCCGTTCCATGGGCATCGTTTATCTCGAGCATCATGCCCGTTTGTGACACTCTTCTACCGTCGCCAGTTTGGCGGAATCAGTCGGTCGCGGTGCTATGACCAGTCACTGGAACGATATGGCTAATAGCGACTATACCTTTATCATTGGTGGCAACCCTGCAGCCAACCACCCGGCCAGTTTTGGCCACATTATGGCTGCCAAAGACAAAGGCGGTAAGATAATCGTAGTTGATCCCAGGTTTACTCAGAGCGCCGCCGTAGCCGATATCTATGCTCCAATGCGCTCGGGCACCGATATCGCCTTTATCGGTGGTATGGTCAATTACATTATCAGCAAAATCGAGAGCAATCCAGAACAATTCAACATGACCTACATTACTGAATACACCAACGCTCCTCTCCTTATCAACCCTGATTATCAGGGCCCGGCAGATCTGGACGGCCTGTTTTCCGGTTATGAAGGCAGCATAAACGAAACGGACAATGCCAAACGCCGGTACACAGACAGGTCTACCTGGCAATATCAGGTGGATGAAAACGGCGTACCCAAACAAGACAAGACACTTAAGGACCCGAATTGCGTCTTCCAGATTCTGAAACGGCATTATGCCCGTTATACTCCGGGTAAAGTCTGCTCCATAACAGGCACTCCCGAGGATAAATTCCTTGAGATTTGCCAAATGTACGCAGGTTCTGGAGCGCCAGATAAATCAGGCGTAATCATATACGCCATGGGCACCACTCAACATACCAAAGGAACTCAAAATGTCAGGGCCTATTCCATTTTACAGTTACTTCTGAGCAATATTGGCGTTGCCGGTGGTGGCGTGGCTGCATGCCGCGGTGAACCCAATGTACAGGGCTCTACCGATCATTGCCTTTTATACCATATATTACCGGGTTATTTACCGGCGCCCGTATCCGCCGATATCGACCTGCAGGCATACAAAGACCGCACAACACCCCAGCACCCGGACCCCAGAAGCCTTAACTGGTGGCAGAACCGGCCCAAGTACATCGTAAGCCTGCTCAAGGCATGGTATGGTGAAAACGCTACAGCGGAAAACGGGTTTGGTTTTAACTACCTGCCCAAGGCTGTACCGGGTAGAGATTATTCATATATCCCTCTTTTTGAAGATATTGATGCAGGGTCTGTCAAAGGAATGATGGTATGGGGAATGAACCCGGCAGTTGCTGGACCCAACTCGAACCTGCAACGCGGAGCCCTCGGTAAACTCGACTGGCTTATGTGTATAGATCTTTGGCAAACAGAAACCGGCGAATTCTGGAAACGGCCCGGAGTAAACCCGGCTGACATCCAAACAGAGGTTTTCATGCTACCGGCATGTAATTCTTACGAAAAAGAAGGCAGTGTTTCCAACAGCGGCCGCTGGGTACAGTGGCGGTACAAAGCCGCCAATCCTCCGGGCGACGCCAAGGAGGATGCCTGGGTAATGAACAAGATAATGATGAAGTTGAAAGAGCTTTATGCCGCCGAGGGCGGTCCTTCTGCGGACTCTATCCTCAAGCTAGACTGGAATTACGGTGAAAGCCCGGATGCCCGCGCAGTAGCAAGAGAAGTCAACGGGTACGATCTTACCACTGGAAAGCTTGTTGCCAGCTTCCCCAGCCTCAAGGATGATGGGACTACGAGTTCAGGCAACTGGCTGTATTGCGGCAGTTACACCGAAGAAGGCAACCTGTCAATGCGGCGCGACTTAACTCCGGATAAATTCAACATCGGGCTTTTTTCCAAATTCGCCTGGTGCTGGCCTGTCAACCGCCGTGTACTTTACAACCGCGCCTCAGTCGATCTTGACGGAGTCCCGTGGAACAAGGACAAGCCCGTAATATGGTGGCAGGACGGTAGCTGGGTTGGTGATGTCCCCGATGGCGGTGGTGCACCCATGGCAGAAGGCGGTCATTACCCCTTCATTATGAAAGACAACGGTTTTGCCAGCCTGTTCGGCGCCGGCCTGGCTGATGGGCCCCTTCCTGAACATTACGAGCCCTGGGAGTCACCCACCAGTAATGCCCTGTCGAGCCAGCAAGTTAATCCGGTAGCGGTAATTTGGCGACCGGATGAACAGGGAACTGTCGATGATTACCCCATAGCCTGTAGCACCTATCGAATTTGCGAGCACTGGCAGTCAGGTGCTTTGAGCCGCAATCTGCCCTGGCTTGCTGAACTGTGCCCCGAACCATTCATCGAGATTAGTGAAGAGCTGGCCGCTGAAAAAGGCATTGAGAATGCCGATATGGCCAGAGTTAAATCGAAGCGAGGTGAAGTTGTGATGAGGGCACTTGTCACCAAGCGTTTCAAGCCGTTCCAGATGAACGGCAAAACGATACACCAGATAGGCATGATTTGGCACTTCGGTTATACCGGCCTTGTAACTGGGGACAGCGCCAATGTGCTGACATCATATATAGGCGATCCGATTACAACTATACCGGAATACAAAGCATTCCTGGTAAATGTGGAAAAGGCTTAGGAGGTTGAAGATGGCAGAAAAAGCATTTTTATTCGATTTAACCCGCTGTACAGCCTGCCGCGGTTGCCAGGTTGCCTGTAAACAGTGGAACGAAAACAAAGGTGAAGAGACCGAAAACTATGGCTCTTATGAGAACCCTAAAGACCTGTCCCCCGATACCTGGATCAGAATGCGCTTCCTTGAGTTGGAACGCGCTGGCAGGATTAACTGGAGATTCCTTCGCCATTCATGCCTGCATTGTGAGGAAGCCAGCTGTGCCATCGTTTGCCCGGTCGGAGCAATTTTCAAGACAGATGACGGCTTCGTTCATGTTGACAAGGAATGGTGTATAGGCTGCTCAACTTGCGTCCAGGCCTGCCCGTTCCATATACCCCACCTTGATTATGGTCTGGGTGTAGTAACCAAATGCAGCGGCTGCACTGAAGTAGGCTTGAACCGTATCGAAGCAGGGGTTGAGCCAGCCTGCATTCAATCCTGCCCTACAGGCGCCGTAATCATGGGTGACAGGGACGACCTTGTGGCTCAAGGCCAGGAAAAAGTTGGACATTTGAAAGCCAACGGCTACCCCAATGCTTACCTTTATGGTGAAAATGAGCTGGGCGGCCTGCATGTGTTGTATGCCCTGGATGACAGCCCCAGCGTTTACGGCCTGCCCGATG
>PUOQ01000027.1 GCA_003552785.1 Dehalococcoidia bacterium | reverse complement strand
TGGGGAAGAGAGGGTGATAAACCCACCGCAGAGATAGACTGGCAAAATTTCAAACGCTTTGACTACGGCGAAGTCATGTTTGCCAGGGGTTTTGAAAAGGCTATGGGTGAAAAATACATTGACCAGATTATGAAATCAGGCCAGGCAAACACCAGGCACTGGATACAGCAAAACAGGCCGGGCTTTACTCTGAGAGATTACGCTTCCTACCAGTCTACCGCGGCTTATGCCTTTCCGGCCGCCAGTTTCCTGGGCCACCAGCGCACACCCACCCCCGAGATGCTGGGCGTACCCCGCTGGGAAGGCTCACCTGAAGAAAATTCCCGCATGGTGAGAGCCATGATGAACATACTGGGAGCAGACGAAGTAACCGTCCTGGAGCTTGATGAAAACACCGAAAAGCTTTTCTACACCTACGACATTGACGGTAAAAAGCTTGATATAGCAGACGTTGAAGAACCCGAAGAGGGTGAGGACTACCGCATTATCCCGAAGAGGTTCCGCTGGGTAATTGCATACACCGTGAAGATGTCTTATGAACTGGTAAGAAGGTTTCCCGCCTGGAACTCCGGAGCTACCGCCTACCTGGGTTATGCCCAGGGGCCTTTCCTGCAGGACAGGTTTCAGGATTTCATCCGGACGCTGGGTTACACCTGCCTGGGGGAAGCCCGTCCAAATGCTCTGGGCACTTCAACCGGCTTTGCAGTCATGAGCGGTCTGGGCGAAATGTGCCGCATAGAGCACACCATAACGCCCAAAAGAGGTCTTTCCCACCGTGTATTCAAAATGGTCACCGATCTACCCCTTGAACCTACTAAACCCATCGATACCGGTGTCATGGATTTCTGCCGCACCTGCAAGAAGTGTGCCGAAGCATGCCCGGTGCAGGCAATATCGAATGCTACTGAGCCTACCTGGGAAATCCCCGGCCCCTGGAAAAGGCCCGGGGTAAAGGGCTGGTTTAAAGCCGACCCCATGTGCATATCCTACTGGCGCCAGACGGGCACCGCCTGCGGCTTCTGCCTCGCAGAATGTCCTTTGAACCGGCCGCAGTCATCTTCCTATTTCAATGCCATGCGCTCCACTATATCGAGAACCAGCGCCTTCAATGGCACCTTTAAAAGAATGGATGACCTGCTCGGCTGGGGAGCCAGGAAGGACCACGAGAGCATGTGGGAGCTAGAATTGCCGCCCTACGGATGGGATTAGGTGATTTTGTCTTTGCAAAAACAATTATATATATAATAAGAGGGCAAACGTGAAAAACAAAGTTAATAAAGCAACCATTCTGGTTTTAAGTTGCCTGCTTGTTTTTGCCACTATGACCACAGGAGGTTGCAGTGATAAAGAGAGTACTGTTGCTCCACCATTCGTGCCACCAGAATATTTTGATTGCATCAAAGTAACGCCCCGTGAATTAAGAGACCTGTACTTTGTGGCTTATTCAGATTTCATGACGGTTGAAGCTCAATACAATGACAAATATTTTGTTTTTAAGGATTTAACAATTGAGGACTGGATGTTCAAAGATATCGATGAAGGTTTCATCTGGGTTGACCTGATAAAATGTTACGTTGCAGACGTCGAGAAAACCAAAAGGTTTAAAACTGGAGATAAGGTTGATGTGGTGGGTCTCAACGCCGGCCCCACTTGCTACCAACGCGCCGAACTTGAATTCGTAGACTGCATTGTGCTTCCTGCCGGTTCGGTAGCTCTGCCATCGGACCCGGATGCAGCTACTATCACACCAGGGTATTAAATAATTTTAAACTGATAACTTTGATTGTTATTTCTGACTTGCCCTTACTGTCCCTGGCCAGCTTTGTACGCGAATTAACTTACTTTTAAATTTTTGACAATAATATTTTCTGCGATATATACTATTTCTATAATATAAATTATTATCAACCGTTCATTAACTGCTGGTTTATACTCCTGCACGGCTAAAAATAATTAACAGAAAATACGAATGACAAGCAAAGATGAATTAATAGAGCAGGCGCTTGGTTTCCAGGAAAAAATTAACGAACTTATCACTGAATACAGTTCTGAAAACTGGCTCTCCCTGGATCTTTCCATTGGTCAGCTAAAAAGCCTGGTTTACATTAACAACAAAGGCAAAACCAACCACCGGGAACTCGCCAGGGTGCTTAAGGTTACTCCATCTGTGGTGACCGGCATTATTGATCGCCTGGAAGCTCATATGCTGGTAGCCCGTGAGCCCGATATCAACGACCGGCGCGTGCAATGGCTAACCATCTCGGATAAAGGCAGGCAAATTATCGACCGCATTGACCGGAAAAACAAGAAGGAAGTTAAAAATGTTCTGGCCACCATGAATGACGCTGATCTTTCGGCCCTGGTCAGTGGGTTTTCTTCTTTTCTCAAAGCCGCCGAGGCATATCTTGAACAATACGATAAGAAAGCTGCAAGCACAGAGAGCTTTTTGCCTTAAATAAACAGTAAGCCATCCGATTGATGTATTTTTCAAAAAAGGAAATAAATGTAATATATGTGGCGTCTTAGCAAGCTGGCTTTAAAAAGCCGAATAGTTACTATTATTCTGGCTACTATGGTAACAGGAGCTTCCGTCTGGGCTCTGATGGGCCTTAAAATGGAGCTCCTTCCCGACATCGAATTTCCATACGCTACAATAGTAACTGTATACCCCGAGGCAGCACCGGAAGAGGTAGTAGAAAAAGTTACTGGCCCCATTGAAGAAATTATCTGGGATAATTGGTCAACCAGTGAACTGAATAATATCACATCAACTTCATCCCGCGGCATTTCTTTAATAATGGCCGAATTTGAATTCGGCACTGACATGGAGAAAATCAATACCACCCTTCAGAGTGAAATTTCAAAGCTTTCTCTGCCTGATGAAGTGATTAATTTCCCTGAAATGAGCGGAGCTGGTGGTACCAACCCGCAAATCATCCCCATCAACCTGGATATGCTGCCAACAAAAATATTAAGTGTTAGCGGCAATTTGACTCCTGATGAACTGAGGTCAATAACCGAAGAGAAAATTGTTCCTGCCCTGATTGAAGTTGAAGGTGTGTTACGCGTTGAGGTTGAAGGCGGTGCCAGAGAACATATAGTTGTGAATCCCGATCCAGACCTGATGAACCAATTTGGTGTATCCATGGCTCAAATCGCGGCTTCTATTCCGGGGTTAAGTACATCCTTCGAAGAAGTAGCAAGTGCCCCCCTGAATGAAGGTGTCGTGCTGGAAGATATTGCTGAAATCAATAAGGGCCCAACACCTGCCTCAATGGTCACCCGCTTTAACGGCAACCCGAGTATTGGTATATCCATATTTAAAGAAGAAGAAGCCAATATAGTTGAGGTAGCAGATAATATCGCCGCTATGCTTGATGAAACGGGACAGAATATACCAGAAGGTGTTCTGCTTTCTACTGTGCTTGATCAGTCTGATTTTATAAAGGACAGCATTGATGAGCTGTGGCAAAAAGCTATAACGGGTGGATTACTGGCAATTGCCATAGTGTTTATTTTCTTAAGGGCAGTCAGGTCTTCCCTGCTTGCGGCTATGTCGGTGCCACTTAGCGTACTGGTGGCTTTTCTTTGCATGTACGTTTCCGGAATTACCATTAATATATTAACCCTGAGCGGCATTTCAATAGCTATTGGGAGGCTTATTGACGACAGTATAGTTATGGTGGAAGTCATCTATCGCCGCCGCCAGATGGGCGAAAGCTTTAAAGATGCAGCTCTTGGCGGTGCAAAAGAGGTAGCCACACCTATAACAGCTGCTACTCTGGCTACAGTTTCAATCTTTATACCACTTATGTTCATCGGGGGGATGGTAGGTGAATTATTTATTCCTTTCGGCCTCACGATTGCCTTTGCGCTTCTTGGTTCACTGGCAGTTGCGTTAATGGTAGTGCCGGTATTATCAAGATATTTAATTAAAATAAAAACCAGTAAAGATACTCAAGCAGATAAAAGCAACTGGTATCAAAATACCTACCAAAAGGGCCTTGGATGGTCTTTAAAGCACCGTGCTTTAGTGCTCGTTGTCGCCATCGTGCTCTTTGTGAGCAGTATAGGGTTGATACCAATAATTGGTACATCATTTATGCCCGACATGGGTGAACCCGTAATAAATATTGAAATTGAACTGCCACCTGGGTCCGAAACACTTGTAACCAGTCAGGCCGCTTCAAAGGTTGAAGCTGTACTTGCTGACAGGCCACTGGTAGAAAGCTACTACACCACTATTGGAACTTCTGCCTCCCTTGCCGGGATGACAGCTGCTGCCCAGGGTGGCGGCTCAAACACTGCCTCTATAACAGTGTACCTTGAACGCGGAGCCGATATTGAAATGGAGGCTGAAGAGCTTTCCGGACTCACTGAAGGAATAATTGAGAATGGTAGTATTTTTGTTTCATCCGGCGGAGATGAAGATATGATGGGAAGTTCAAATGTCAACCTTTCAATTCAAGGCCAGGATCCGGATGAAGTAAGACAGGTAACCAGCCAGTTAATAGAGCAGTTAAAGGAAATTGACGGGCTCACAGATGTAGCTGCTGATATCACTGAAGTTGTAACGCGCCTTGATATCGCAGTCGATGAAGAAAAGCTGATCACTTCCGGCCTTCCCCTTGAACAGCTGGAGCATTTGCAGCAGGAGCTTGCCCTGCTGATGGCAGGCTCTACGCTGCCTGAAAAAATGGTTTCCATCGATGAAAGAAGCTACCCGGTATTTCTTTCCAGCGTTACACCTAAAATAACCAGCGTCGAGCAGGCACAGGCTTTAAGTGTCGGCTACCCTGAGTCGGTAACTCTTGGACAAATAGCTGATATTGCCTACAAAGAAGCTCCTTCCCACATAAGCCGAACCGGCCTGTCACTCTCAGCCACAGTAACGGGCAATATAACAGCAAGAGATGTGGGTGCTGTTAATGCTGCCATTGAGCGAGAAATAAACAAGTTACCACCCCACCCAGGCGTTGAAATAAAAACAGCTGGTATAGCTGAGCTTATGGAAGATTCATTCTCCAGAATGAGTATTGCCCTGTTATCCGCCGTTGGCCTGGTTCTGGTGGTTATGTTCATAATGATGCGCTCCGTAATTAACCCGCTGATAATTCTGGTTAGCCTGCCCATGGCTTCCATAGGTGCCATGCTGGGGCTCCTGTTCACCGGCCACACCCTGAACATGTTTGCAATGCTGGGTACATTAATGCTGGTTGGCATCGTACTCACCAACGCAGTTGTGCTGATTTCACTGGTGGAAAACTTGCGTAAAGGTGGTTACACAACTCATGAAGCCTTGCTGGAAGGAGGCAGGCGCAGAATACGCCCGATTTTAATGACTGCATTGACTACCATTTTTGCCATGCTTCCCCTGGCTATAGGCCTGGGCTCGGGAATGATGATGACCGCTGAGCTGGCAGTTGTAGTAATAGGAGGGTTGTTTAGCTCAACAGTGCTTACATTATTTGTAATTCCAGTCATTTACAGCCTGGTCCATCGGGGTGCAACTCAAAGAGCAAGTGAATAAGGTTGCCGCTCCAGGTGCCTAGAAACCCAATAACACCTGAAGCCTGTGTACTAAAAATGCCGGTGAATTAAAAGCCGGAATTAACTCTGCTTCCTTATACCAGAATATATTTAAACAATACAATATGGCAGCTCAACGGGCAACTATGTTTTATCCTTTTTCTTGAGCCTTTTTGATTCGTTCTTGGCCCGTTTCTTTTCCAGTTTAATCTGAGCTTCAGAAAGTTTATCCCCATCAGCGCCACTCATACCTTGCGGCTTTTCCGATGAGCCATTGCCGGAATTATTCCGCCGGTATTTATCTATAATTTGCATTGCCGCATAACGACCAAAATAGCCAATAAAACCGGCAACAAGCACAAGTGCAATCCATTTAAGAGCTTCGACCATCATATTATTCATAATACGTTACTATATTATATTGAACATATTCAAGCTATTATAATAACAATCCTTAATAGCAATTTAAAGGTATTGGCATTTTCACCCTGATGTTTTTTAAAAACCGGCTTCTTGA
>PUOQ01000070.1 GCA_003552785.1 Dehalococcoidia bacterium | reverse complement strand
TTCCCTGTCTGGCCATTATCAAGAGCCACCGTGTCTATTCTAAGGTTGAGAATAGACCCCTTATATATATACTTTGTACTCAATGGTATTTCCTGCATGCGGCTCCTAGTTCTTGAAAGAATAAATCAGTGCGGTTTCGTCACAATCAGGAAATTTGGGGCATTTAAAGCATTCCCCCCAGATCTTCTGGGGCAGATTTTCCCTGTCAATGATTTTAAATCCGCATTTAGAAAAGAATTCTGGTGTATAGGTAAGACAAAACACCTTTGGAATGTTTAAATGGGCGGCTTCTTCGAGGCAAACACGCACCAGCTTTTCCCCCCAGCCCTTTTTCTGGTAGTCACCCGTTACGGCTACTGACTTTATTTCAGCCAGGTCTTCCCATATAACATGCAGGGCGGCACAGGCGATTACCCGCCCTTGCTCGCGTATCACGTAAAAGTCCCTGATATTTTCGTATATTTCTGAAAGTGGCCGGGCCAGCATTTTGCCCTGGTCGGCAAATTTGTTTACCATCCGGTGAATCTGAGTGGCGTCTTTTATGGTTGCTTTTTCAATTATTTCCATGTTAAAACCTGAAGCTTTTTTTCCAGGGTTGAAAAGAAAGAGGTTCTGGGATTTAGCCGCAAAAAGTGGCTTTTATGCGGGCTGTGTTTTACCTTTATGTTTGCACCGTCCGGGAGAGACAGGCTGATATGGCCGTCAATGTTTAGGGTAGCCAGATGGGTGTTTGAAACTTTAAGTTCAACAAATGAGTTTTTCGGCAAAACCAGGTTATAACCCGGACTGAGATGGGGGAGTATCGGTACCAGCAAAAAGTCCTCAGCTGCAGGGTGCATTACCGGGCCCCCTGCAGCCAGGGCGTAACCGGTCGAGCCGGTTGCTGTAGCCAGGATTACTCCATCGGCCCGGTATGTAGCAAAAGATTCTTTGTCGATGCTGGCGTCAACATGTATAATTCGTGCTACTTCACCCCTTGCCACCACTACATCGTTTAATGCCCAGAAATGCTGGTTTGAGTATTCACCGGTTTCGCCGGATAGTGTTAATTCAGCTTCAAGCATGGCTCTTTCATCAATCCACCCTTTCCCCTGAATTAATGCTGAAAGCCCTTCTTCCAATTCATCGGCGTTGATTTCGGTTAAGAATCCCAGTCTGCCTAAATTAACACCGGTAATTGGGGTTTTGGCTGGAGTTATGGCATGAGCTGTTCTAAGTATAGTGCCGTCGCCGCCGACGGTGACGATGAGATCGGTTGAATATACCTGTTCGCGAATCTCATCTGCTTTCCAGGCAGAAGCCTGCCAGGTGTCTACTCCGAGATTTGAAAGCAGTTTTTGTACTCGCTCTGCCATAGTGGGGGCAGCCTGGTTTTTAGGATGATAAACAATACCAACAGTTTTCAATTTCTTATCCTTTACTACAGCGGGAAATGCAGTCTAGCACCGGTCGTCACGGGTGTCAATCTATCTACGTTGGGTAGCCCAAAAAAGCACAGCCGCACCGGCAATTATGGCAATAGCGCCGCCAATCGGCGCCAGTATTATCAAGCGCAAGAGGTCAAAACTGGCAAGGACCATGGTTATTCCTATCAGGATAACGACAGTTCCGATGACGACCAATTTGCGCCGAACAGGTTTTTTTGGCTCCTCTACCAGGCTGGTCTCATACTCGTCATCTTCTGAGTACTCTGCCGGCCTTCTTTTCTTTGCCTTTCTGGGGGATTGGGACATATTGGTTATACGAACAACAAGAATTACTATAAAGGCAATGAGGAGTATTAGAAGTATTTCGGCAATGCCAGGAAATTTCATTTATAATAATACCTTCCGGTAAAGACGTTACAGACTATTTAATAGCATATCACAAAAAACCAGCAGCCTGAAAATTATTTGTAGATGCATGTCAAGGCAAGGCCCGGGGTCCTTTTAAAACACGTCTTTATATGTGGTAAAATGCAAAAATATTATAAACGCGAAGTAAGTGGGATGATTGCTTATGGAAGAAAAGGAATTCAAGTACAGTGCCGATCATGTCTGGGTGCAGGACAGGGGTGGAGGTGTTGCCAGGGTTGGTGTCACTCTTTATTATCTTGACCGCTTGGCGACGATACGAATTGTAGAAATTGTTCCGGAGGGCACGAGCCTGGCCCGGGGGGAAACCATGGCTACTCTGGAGTCATCGAAAGCGGCTTTCGATTTGCCATCACCTTTGGGGGGTAAAATAAAAAGTGTTAACCAGGCAGTAACCGCCGAACCTGAATTGATAAACAGGGATCCATCCGGGGAAGGGTGGCTGGTAGAAATTGGGTACGACAACCCGGGGGAGTTGGGAGATTTGCTCACCGGCGAGGATTATCAGAAAATGGCTTTTGAGTAAGCTGGCACTTCAATTCTTCCGGTTGTTTGTTTAACCTCTTTTTAGAAGCCATTTGAGTATCATCCAGGCACTTTAATTTTTAACAGTTTTTCAACATACGTCCCTTTTTGCCTGTAAGTTTAATGCAGCTTGATACCCCAAACATTGGTAGCCAGCCAGCTGATAAGAAAGGTGAATGATGCTATTGTGATCGCAATCAGGCACATCTCCCCGAAACGGCCCCAGAAGGATATATTGCGGGCAACGGCAATATAGTAATTGAAGAAAAATATTATGACCAGCGCTATTGCAAGCATTACGCCCAGTGCCGTATAAGTCTGCTCGATTATGAAATAGGGAGATATTAGAAGCGCGACGGTTAACAGAGTGGCAAAGCCGGTGTAGAGGCCGGCAATAACAGGTTTCAAGCGACTCCCTTCAAGGCCTTCAGCTTTAGTTGCCAGGTATTCTGTAGCACCCAGTGAAAGGGACATGGCAAATCCGGTTATAACACCTGCCAGTGCAATAAACCTTGTTTCAATCAGGACCAGGCTCAAACCAGCAATTATGGCAGTCATTTCAACCACGGCTTCATTTAAACCACGTATTATGGCCCCAACATAATGGAAGCGTTCTTCATTTATCATTTCTAATAAACTGGCTTCGTGGGCATCTTCCTCCTGGCTTATCTGGGTGGCTACGGGAATATGCTCTGCCAGATCATCATAGTTTACCTGGGCAGCTTCTTCACCTCTTTCCATAAGCTTTATGGAAAAGTTAAGCCCAAATGTGCGTGCAAGTATGTAGAAGAACCAGATTTTAAAGCGTTTGGGTTTTACTTCCTGCCCGGAATGCTCTTTCCAGATATTATAATGTCTTAGTTCATCCTGGCTTATTTGTTCAAGAACTTTTGCGTTTTCGGGGCATTTAATTTTGGCGGCAAGTTTGTGATAGATATGGTATTCCGTAATCTCATTTTGCTGGGCCTCAAGAACGCGGCTTAATGTGGCGCTGTTTAGCATTGCTGCTCCCCCGTGATTTAAAAAATATAGATATAATAGCATGCCAGGGATGACTTAACAATTGAATTTAACTAACTTTTATCCACCCTTTACGTTATATAATATGAGAGCGGCTCTGATAGATGCCGGCTCTAATTTGGTTCCTCCTTCTTTTAAAGGCCGGGCTTACCCTGAATCAACCGTTTGGCCCGGCCTTATCTTCTTACTTTTTATCCGGAAGGTGCAGCTGTTCTTAATTAATATCTGCTAAAATGACATATGGATGAATCGGGTTTGTTGAAGGTTCTAAGGGCGGCCGGGCTCGGTTCGCGCAGGTTTCTTGCCGGTGCAGTAAGGGATGGCAGGGTTAAGGTTAACGGCGGTTTCATAACCGATTATAATCATCCGGTTGATTTAAAAAATGACCATGTAACTTTTGACAACCAGCCGGTAAAACTTGCCACCGTTTCCCCGGTATATTTAATTTTACATAAACCAGCAGGAGTCCTTTCCACCACCAGTGATGATAGGGGTCGGAGCACTATTATGGACTTCGTCCCCTTTGAGTACCGTAAATCAAACCTTTTTCCGGTAGGGAGGCTCGACAGAGAAAGCACCGGGATCGTATTAATCACCAATGACGGGGATTTGGCTTATCGTTTGAGCCACCCCAGCTTTGAACAACCCAAGGAATACCATGTTGTTGTTGATGGCCGGCTTTCAGGCTGTGATATCAAGAGGTTGCAACAGGGGCTGTTGCTTGAGGATGGGCAGACATGTCCGGCCAGGGTAAAGCCCCTCCTTGGTGAAAAAAGCCAGTTTGCTTATTCTATTACCATTCATGAGGGGCGCAAGCACATTGTGCGGCGCATGCTGGCACACCTGGGTTATCGCGTAACATCTTTAAAGCGGGTTAGATTGTCTTCCCTTTGCCTGGGAAATCTGGATTGTGGCCATATACGGCTGTTAACCGATGTCGAAGTTAAAAGGCTGCTAAAAGAAGGTTGAAGTATAACTGTAGTTCTGGCTGTTGGCACCTGAAGGGCGTTTATCAGGCAATGTTTTTGGTAAAAATCTCAATTGGCCAAAAAAAACATTGCATATCGGTGTTTCATTGTGTAAAATAAGCATCGGTGGTTTAGGAAGGCTCATCACATTGGTTAGATCCTTTAAAACAATGACCTGGATTAAAGCAAGCTGGATGACCTTAACTCTAACCAACTATTTGTAAGAGAGGAGGAAGTCCAGTGGCATTTGAGGAAAGAACACTTCAGTGTGCTGACTGCGGGGAAACCTTTGCCTTTTCTGTAGGGGAACAGGAATTCTATGCAGGAAAAGGCTACACCAATGACCCCAAGCGCTGTCAGGCCTGTCGCCAGAAGCGCAAGGCAGAACGCGGTGAAGGCGGCGGCCGTCGCCAGATGTTTAGCGTTGTATGCGCTCAGTGCGGTCAGGACACAGAGGTTCCCTTTGAGCCCCGGCAGGGTAAGCCGGTCTATTGCAGCGCTTGCTTTAGTCGCTCCAGGGAATAGTGGTGAGCTAGAACGATAAAGTTCTAAAGAAAAGTTGAGCCGGCAGGGTTTCTTATAATCCTGCCGGCTATTTTGTGTTTGATTTTTATTGGCCGGTCAGGCGGTACATATTATCGTAGGCTTTGCCAAAGTCGGGATTGTTCTTTTCAAACTGGTTTCTTAGCTTGCGCATCCGGCTTACAAATGCCTGCCTGTCTTTTTGGGTAACTATATCAGTCCATAGCTTAGCGTTATTTATGAATATATCCTGAGCTTCTTTCAGTTGCGGCAGGTTCATTTGAAGGGATGCATATAGCTCAGGATCCTCAGAGAGGACGCTCTCCACCAGGGTTAGAAGTGCCCTGTATGTAACCCCTTGAACACCGGCCATTTGGTCGAGCTTTCCGAAATCAACCAGGGTATTGGCTGAAACAATGGAAATGAAGTGCGCCAGCCCCAGAATAATCGCCATAAGCCGGTCATGTTCTTCGGGGCTCATTATTTGAACCTTGCCGCCTCTTTTGAGCAGAAATTTTTCGACTTTTTTACTGAGTGCCTGTTCATCCGGGGTGGTTGGAGTAAGTACGAAATTATGGCCACTGGCATTTCTGGCCCCGGGTCCGAATACCGGGTGGGTTCCCAGAACCAGGCCTTTTTTTATGTAGCGGTGCATTATATCTACCGGCATGACTTTCACCGATGTAACATCAAAAATCATCTGGCCATCCTTCAAAAAGGGCGCCAGTTTTTGTACGACCTCCTCGAAGGCATCTATGCTGACCGAGATTATTACGGCATCAGATTCCTGCACTTTTTTTATATCGGTTGAGGCTTCGCAGCCGATAATAAGGCCGGTATTACGGGCAGCATCCGGATTGCGCCCGATTAAAACTACTTCTTTGCCTTCCTGTTTAAGAAAGCGTCCAAACCACTGCCCCATCTGGCCAGTGCCCCCGATGATAGCTACTTTCATGCTAAAGTTAATTCCTCCCCCTGGCTTTTGGGTATGAGCCCAGAACTTTGATAAAAATTGCAAACTCTTCGGCTTTTTTTAATGCTGCAGTCGGCCCGGGATCCATGTGATGACCTTCAAAATCCATGTAGAAGTTATATTCCCATGGTTTTTGCCGGGTTGGCCGTGATTCCAGCTTGGTAAGGTTTATATTTTCTTCTGCGAAGGCGTTGAGTATGCCGGAAAGGGTTCCGGGCTTGTGTTTTACAGCAAAGACGGCTGAGGTTTTATCATCCCCACCGGGTTTGACCGGGTATTTTGAGAGGATGAAAAATCGGGTAAAATTTTCCGGGTTGTCCTGTATATTTGAGGCAAGGATGGTCATGTCATATATCTCGGCCGCACGGGCGCTGGCGATAGCGGCGCCGTCTTTGATGGCTTTGTTTTTAATTAACTTCACGCTGCCAGCGGTATCATAAGCAGGTACCAGGTCACAATTAAGATGTTTTATGAATGCCTGGCATTGTCCCAGTGCCTGGGGATGTGAGTATATTTTTTTAATGGTGGAAAGGGTTGCATTTTTATTGGCTATAAGACAGTGAGATACCTTGAGTTCAATTTCCCCCGTAACCTTGAGGTTTGAACCAAGAAGGAGTTCATAAGAAGTGTCAATGCTTCCTTCAAGGGAATTCTCTACCGGAATGATACCGTAGGACACCTCCTCCTTTGCAGCAGCGTTAAAGACATCCTTCAGTGTTTCATATGGAACTGCCTGGATAGAAGGCCCAAAGAACTCCCTGGCGGCACTTTCGCTAAAAGCTCCGTATTCACCCTGAAAACCAGCAGTCAACCCCTGAACGTTTTTGGAAGCTGCAATTATATGGTGGTAAATATTACATACCTCTACCGGGTCAACCTTTTGTGAGAGGGCCAGTTCTCTGATGCGCTGTATAACATCTCCCTCCCGGTTTTTGTCTTCTATTGAGATGCCCTTTTTGGTTTTAACAGCGCCTATCTCACGGCTCAGATCCAGCCTGCGCCCAATAAGCTTTACTATTTCAGCATCAGTAAGGTCGACTTTTTTTCTCAGTTCTTCTAAGTTCATTTAATAACTCCGGGAATTATTTGTGCCCTTATTGCAAAATCAACCAGCGTTACCGCTGTCATGGATTCAATGACTACCACAGCCCTGGGCAGGATGCACACATCATGACGGCCTTTGATTTCCAGTCTTACCGGCTGCATGGTATTTAAATCAACAGAGTCCTGGGGTATCCCGATGGAAGGAGTGGGTTTTATGGCTACCCTGGCTATGAGTGGCATGCCATTACTTATACCACCCAATACTCCACCAGCGTTATTACTGGAAAAGCTTATCTCGCCATCTCTGACGATAATGGCATCATTGTTTTGAGAACCATTAAGTCTTGAGGAGGCAAAACCGGCACCGAATTCTACTCCTTTTACACCGGGTACGGCAAAAAAGGCTTTGGCCAGTTCACCATCAAGTGTGTCAAAAACAGGCTCACCAAGGCCTACAGGGATGCCTGTGGCCCATACTTCAATAATTCCGCCCAGACTATCACCTTTATTTCTTGCTTTATTTATGGCTTCAATCATATTCGAGGCGGCTGCTTCATTAGCGCAGGAAAGCTCGTTTGGGCGGGAAGTTGTAATGATTTCTTCCCAGGTTGCATTCGGGGCCTGTATTCTTCCCAGCTCGGTTGTATGGGCTGCAATGCATATCCCTGATTTTGACAGAAGTTTTTTGGCTATTGCTCCGGCCATGACAAAGCCAGCTGTGATTCTGCCGGAAAAACGGCCACCGCCCCGCTGGTCGGAAAAACCGCCGTATTTAATCCGGGCGCAGTAGTCTGCATGTCCCGGCCGGGGAATTGAAGATATTTTTGCATAGGCGCTTGAATCGATGTCATGGCTGGTTACCGCAAGTGTTATGGGTGCTCCGGTGGTGCGGTTACCCGTGATACCTGAAATTATTTGCAGACTGTCATCTTCCCTTCGTGTTGTAGAGGACGGGCCTCCGGGTTTTCTTCTGTCGAGCTCTGCCTGGATTTCTTCAGGGCTTATCTCCAGCCCTGCCGGGCAGCCGCTTATTACCACCCCTATCATGTGGCCATGGCTTTCACCGAAACTTGTAATGCAAAATGATTTGCCAAACGTATTACTCATTTTCCAGCCTTATATTTCCCCCCAGCTGGCGCATTGCTTTCCAGAAACCGGGGTAGGTTTTTGATACACACTCTGCATTTTGGATAATTACTTCGCCTGTTTTCAGGCCAAGAACCGCAAAGGCCATGGCGATGCGGTGGTCATTGAAGCTGTCGATAGCTGCTCCTCGTGGTTTGCCACCTTCTATTTCAATGGTATCATCATTTTCCGTAACCTTTATGCCCAGCTGCTTGAGCCCTTTTTTTACGGCATGGACGCGATTGGACTCTTTGAGCCTTGCTCTGGCAATACCCTTCAACTGGCTTTTACCGCTGGCAAGGGCAGCCAGTATTGAAACAGTAGGCAGCAAATCGATGCATTGACTCATATCAGCCTTTAATGAGTGTAAGGTTGAGGCTTTTACGTTGATTGAATCTATTCCTGGCGAGATATAAGCCCCCATTTTTTCAAGCAGGGGTACTATCGCCTTGTCCCCCTGCAGGCTTAAAAGGTTAAGCCCTTCAACGCTTATGTTCCCCTGCAGGGCTCCCAGTGCTATCAGGTAAGAAGCTGAAGACCAGTCACCCTCGATACACACCTGTGCCGGCCTGTAATTTTGTGGTGTAATGGTAAAACGGGTGAAACCCTCAGAAGCTTGGATGTTTATTCCGAATTGCTGCATCACACCCAGGGTCATTTTGATGTAGGGCAGCGAGCGAGGTGGACCGGTAAGTTGAAAGATTACATCTTCGCCGATAAGAGGTGATATAAGCAGCAGAGCCGAAACGAATTGAGAGCTTTCATCCCCCTTGATTTCATATACACCGCCCTTAAGATTTCCACCCTTAATGGTTACTCTTCCTTCCTGAAAAGCGGTTCTGGCGCCCATTTCTTCCAGGATGTCAAGCAACGGTTTTATGGGTCTTTTGGCCAGGGACGGCCCGGCAACCAGATTTGAGGTTCCGGGTAATATGGCGCATGTGGCGGCCATGAAGCGCAGCGTTGCTGCACTATCACGGCAGTTTAAATCGGCCTGTATTGTTTTAAGAGCGCCACCATGTACGGTAATGCCGTCAAGTTCCTTTATAACCGGTACTCCCAGATTGTTAAGTACATCTATTACAGCAAGGGTGTCGTCGGCATACAAAGGGTTGATTATTTTACTGGTTCCTTTAGCCAGTGCCGCAACGATGATGGCACGTATGGTGTAACTCTTGGAAGCAGGAACGGTTACTCTGCCGGAAACGGTGCTTCTGTTAATGAAAGCCTTCATAGTTGGCCAGCCTTTTTAATGCTTCTTTCGCCGTGTCCTGGGGTGAAAGGTCAGTGCTGTCAATTATTATATCGGCACTATTTTTGTAATAGGGCTCCCTGAAAGTCAGGAGTTTTTGAACTTCCTCTGGATCCTGAGGGTTTTTCAGTATTGGCTTTTGTACATCCTGGCTTTGCATTCGTTGCATTATTGCTTCTGGTTTAACATTCAGATATACGATTACAGCGGTTTGCCTGAGACGGTCAATATTTATTTTGTTTAAAACCACGCCGCCGCCACATGATATCACCTGGTGTTTTCCTGTCGAGATTTCCTTTATAGTTTCAATCTCCATTTCCCTGAAGCCGACCTCGCCTTTGCTGGAAAATATTTCAGGTATGGTGGCACCGGCGTTTATTTCAATGATTCGGTCCAGTTCTAAAAGGCGCTTACCGGTTTTTTCAGCGATTATTTTGGCCACGGTAGTTTTACCCGAACCCATGAATCCTGTAAGTGCTATGCTGGTTTTAACTGAAGACTTTTCCGGTTTTCGTGCAACCGGCATTCTTGCAACAGCGGTAGAGGAGATAGCTTCAATAGCTTTGGAGCGCATAATACCTGCCGGCGCTGAAAGACCTGTCCATAGTTCAAAAGCCAGTGCTCCCTGCCAGATTAGCATTTCAAGGCCGTTGATCGATTCAGCTCCAGACTGTTCAGCTTCAGACAATAACCTGGTTTTAAGGGGGTTATATACCAGGTCAAAAACTATCAGCCCCGGGTGCAAGAGGTGCGCAGGCACCAGGGTTTCTCCTGTTTTGGGGTGCATGCCGACACTGGTGGCGTTTACCACAATATCTGCCGTTTTAAGACTTTGCGAAAGGTTATCCGGGTTTAAGGCCAGCGCCTGGACATTTCCGTGTGTTATACTGGAAAGCTTTTGAGCCAGTTGAGAAACTTCATTCAGCCTGGCAAGACGGTTTAGAAGTGTGATGCTGGCATTGGTTTCGGCCAGGGCAAAAGCAACTGCTCTGGATGCCCCGCCCCCTCCCAGGATAACTATATTTTTACCGGCAGGATTTATGCTCCTGTTTTGGAGTGCTTTTATAAACCCTCCGGCGTCTGTATTGTAACCTTTTAGTGTGCCGCCGGTGTTCACCACTGTATTAACGGCTCCTATACGCAGGCTTACAGGGTCTAGTTCATCCAGCAGTTCGATTACACTTACCTTGTACGGTATAGTGATATTCAAACCTCTGAAGTTTAGCGCCCTTGCTCCTTCCAGGGCGTATTTCAAGTGGCCCTTTTCAACGTTAAACGCAAAGTAAGTATAATCAAGCCCCTTGTCTTTAAAGGCGCTGTTTTGCATTACCGGTGAAAGGCTGTGCTTTACTGGGTTGCCCAAAAGGCCACAAATGTTTGGTGCTCTATACATCATAGTTTCAACCTGGAGTATATCTGTTTTAATTCGGAGGCGCTAATTTGCCCTTCTGCGGATTCGAGCCCCTGTTTAGCGCTGGCGTAAGTGAAAGCGCTTCCTGCCAGTGGGGCCAGTATGCGGCTGAATATCCCTTTCTCTCCTATATTAATGGCTACAACATCCCGATTCGGGAATTCACCGGCAAGGTCCAGCATCTTCAAGTTGTCATCCATGCTGATGGCCAGAGTGGCTACCTTGGCAATATCAGCTCCGGCATTGAATTGTTGCTCAATAATGTGTTTTAACTCGGAGCCGGGAGGAGTTATTTCATAATTGTGGTGAGATATAATTATTTTTACCCTTTTCTTAAACAGAGGAACCAGGTTATCAAGATCAGGGGTGGCAAGTTCAAGATCTATCATTGCCGCTCCGCACTTCATGGCTTTTAAAAGTTCTTCTTTCCGTTTTTTTTCATTTTCATTCCAGCTACCACCTTCACTTTTTAATCTGCAGGTTGCTATCCAGGGCCTGTTAAGCAAAGCAGGTAGCTCAGACCAGTTTTTGCCTATTAAATCAAGCCGCAGTTCAAATAAATCTACAACTTCTGAGATTTCGTAGATAATAGCCGGGTCAGCGGTGGTTATGACGCCGCAAATGCGTGGTTTTTGCATCAGGGTGCTGTAATCACCTCTTTTATTATTTCAGGAGTGACATCGCTGCTTATTACAGCAGCACCAGGGTTGGTAAGCAGTATGAAGTTAATTTTACCACCTTTGATTTTCTTGTCGTGTTTTATGACATCAATTATATCATCTGCCTTCACATCCGGAAGAGTCACGGGCAATCCGGATCGGCGTATCAAGTTTTTAATGCGTTCATAATCAGATTGGCTCAAAAGGCCCAGTAATTGCGAAGCCTTTGATGCCAGCACCATGCCGATTGCAACGGCACGACCATGGCTTATGTTAAAATCCGAACAGGTTTCAATGGCATGACCAATAGTATGACCGAAGTTTAAAATTTGCCTGAGGCCTTTATCTTTTTCATCTTTTTCTACGACACTGGTCTTAACGCGGGCAGACCGGAAAATTACTTTGTCAAGGGTTTTTTCGTTTCTGGATTTAATGAGTTCCATTCCATTTTCAATTATGTTGAAAAGCTCTTCATCCATGATCAGGGCACTTTTAATAACCTCGCCAAGTCCGTTTATAAATTCATCCTCAGGAAGGGTTTTTAAACACGAAGAATCACTTAAGACAAGGAAGGGCTGGTAAAAAGTGCCTATCTGATTTTTCAAATTTTCATGGTTTACCGCCACTTTTCCACCGATACTGCTGTCTACCTGAGCTACCAGCGAAGTGGCAATTTGAATCAGGGGTAAGCCCCGCAAATATGTAGCGCCGACGAATCCGGCGAGATCGCCTATCATGCCTCCACCGAGAGCGATTAACGGGTTTCCCCTGTCTATATACATAGCGGCGAGGGTGTTATAAATACCGGACGCTGTTGCAAGCGTTTTGTTTTCTTCACCGGCTGGAATAGTGATCACCTCAACCTGGGTGCCTTCTGCTGAAAGTGAGTCTATAATTTGCTGTGCGTATAACGGACCCACATTTGAATCGGTAACCATTACTGCCCGGCTTGAAGAAACAGCATTGCTTATTAGTGCACCGGCTTTTTTGAGTAATTGTGGTCCGGAGAGTATCTGACAGGTATGCCTGTTTAGAGTTTCAATTTTTAATTCGTGCATCTTTCTGCCCGGTCATTATTTTTAAATGGTGCCATGGTATTATGGATTTGATTACAACCTTCAATTAGCCGGGCAAGTTCATCCGGTGTAATCATTTGCTGGCCATCACACCTGGCTTCCCTGGCGTTGTAGTGCACCTCAATTTCGAGTCCTGAAGCTCCGGAGGCTATTGCCGCCATACTCATGGTCATTATAAGGTCCCGCCTTCCAGCTGCGTGAGACGGGTCTACCACTATGGGCAGGTATGTTTCCTTTTGGACTACCGGCACTGCCTGGAGGTCGAGCGTGTATCTGGTAAAACTTTTTCCTTTGCCTACCGGTACTATACCTCTTTCACAGAGTATTATATCTTTATTGCCGGATGCGGCAATATATTCGGCGAAGGAAAGGAATTCTTCTATGCTGGCTCCGAAGTGGCGCTTTAAAAGTATTGGCTTACCTGTACCGGCGGCAGCAGTGAGAAGGTCCTGGTCGTACATGTTCCTTGATCCTATTTGTAAAATATCGGCATATTCCTTGACCAGCTCAACATGGGATTCGCCTCTAATCTCAGTAATAACCGGCATATCATATTTATCCCCGGCTTCCCTGAGCCAGGTCAGGGCTTCCTCGGCAGTTTTCCTGTCAGAACCCAGGCCCTGGAATGAGTGAACAGAAGTGCGTGGCTTATAAACGCCCCCTCTTAGAATATCAGCGCCGGCGGCTTTAACCTGAGCGGCGATTTGCATCAATTGCTCCCGGTCCTCGATAGCACAGGGACCGGCCATATACACTGGCCTGTCTGTTCCAATGACTACATTGCCGGCATTAATGGTTCGACTTTCTGTTTTACCGTCGAAAAGAGCGGAATATTCACGGTTGATCAGTTTATAAGGGGTTTCAATCAGGCGAACTTCCTTGACTCCGGAGAACGTTTCAAGGTGGGTTGCGGATATACGGGTTTCATCACCAATAATACCTATTACAGTACGGATTTCACCGGTTGACACGTCTGTTCCAAGCCCGTGCTTTTTTATTTCTGCCACTACATTCGTTATTTCTTCCTGTGTTGCTCCTTTGCGCATAATTATCATTTTCTTTGCCTCCTGCCATTTTATATTAAACTGTAATAAAAAAACCCTCCGCACTGGGAGGGTTGAGTAATTTCTGGAAGCAAGTCAAGTAGCTACAAGCCGGCCCTCCCGCAGGATGACGGGTAAAAATAAAAGTAGCCCCAAAAATAACTTGCTGCTCGAAATATCATTTTGCTTTTCATATATATTTTCATATATAGTAAAGTTTATTACCTGATAGCTAGTCGGAATTCTAGCACCGAAAGGCAACCTTGTCAACTGCAGGCTAATTATGGTAATATTTCTCGGTTTTTGGATGCTTTTTACAAAGCTTTTTAAGCTTGACAGCGATAAAATAGCTGTGCTATTCTTATAGGCTGTTGCTTATCACTCAGGTGGCAAGAACCAAGGGCTAACGATAAGTTAGTCCTTTATAATGCAAAGGATGAGCTCGCCTCATCCTTTAGGTTTTAAATAATACCAGGTAATTAAGGGGGATATTTTGCCCACGGTAAATCAGTTAGTCAGAAAAGGACGTGAAAAGGTTGGCGAGAAAGCCAAAACGCCGGCTCTTCGGTATACCTTTAACGCGTTGAAAAACCGGACAAATAAGGGTAAAAAGGGCTCGCCTCAGAAGCGTGGTGTGTGCGTGCAGGTTAAAACAACAACACCCAAGAAGCCCAATTCTGCTTTGCGGAAAATTGCCAGGGTAAGGTTAACCAATGGTATTGAGGTTACCGCCTATATACCTGGGGAAGGCCATAATCTTCAGGAACACTCCGTCGTACTAATAAGAGGCGGGCGTGTGCCAGACTTGCCCGGTGTGCGCTATCATGTAGTTCGGGGTGCTCTGGATGCCAGCGGAGTAAATAATAGAAAGCAAGGGCGCAGTAAATATGGCGCCAAGCGTCCCAAGAAGGCAGCATAGCGCAGGAGAAATAATATGCCAAGAAGAAGCAGGATAAAAAAGCGTGAATTATTACCCGATGCCAAGTACAACAGCCTTTTGGTTGCCCTTTTAATAAATAAAATTATGTATGGTGGTAAAAAGAGTGTAGCCGAAAAAGTTGTTTACGGGGCGCTGGACATAATTGAACAAAAAGAGAAGAAAGAACCGTTGCCGGTAATGGAGACGGCCTTCAATAATGTTACACCTCTGGTTGAGGTGCGTCCGCGCCGTGTTGGCGGAGCCACTTATCAGGTGCCTGTGGAAGTGCGCCAGGGGCGAAATACTTCGCTGGCAATGCGATGGATAATCAAAGCCTCCAGGGCCCGGAACGGGCGTTCCATGGCAGAAAAGCTGGCGGCAGAACTGCTGGATGCAACCAAAGGCCAGGGGGCTGCGGTTAAGAAGAGGGAAGAGACGCACAAAATGGCAGAAGCCAACCGCGCTTTTGCACATTACCGCTGGTAAGTTAAAAAACACAAATGAAAAAATACTGATGATTTAGTCGTGACCGGAAAAGTTGTTGAAAAAGGGTTGAAGCAGGAACCCTTGACCGAAAGAAGAAATATGTCCAGAAGTTATCCACTTGAAAAAATACGTAATATTGGTATCATAGCCCATATAGATGCCGGTAAAACTACCGTTACGGAACGCATACTTTTCCATACCGGTCGTACTCATAAAATCGGCCAGGTTGATGAAGGCACCACGGTGATGGACTGGATGGATCTGGAAAAAAAACGGGGCATCACCATCGTATCTGCAGCCACAACCTGTTACTGGCATGATCACCGTATAAACATCATAGATACTCCTGGACACGTTGATTTCACCGCCGAGGTAGAGCGCAGCTTAAGAGTGCTCGATGGCGGTGTTGTTGTTTTTGATGGTGTTATGGGGGTGGAAGCACAATCAGAAACTGTCTGGCGCCAGGCTGACAAATACCATGTACCCCGCATCTGCTTCATCAATAAGATGGACCGTACCGGGGCCAATTATGAACGCTGCATAAGTATGATAAAGGAACGACTCGGTGCAAAGCCTGTGGCTATTCAGTGGCCGATCGGCAAAGAAGATACCTTTGCCGGGGCTATAGATTTGATAGAAATGAAAGCCTGGTATATGACCGGCCAAAAAGATGGCAAAATGCAGGAAGCAGAGATTCCTGCCGAGGAAAAAGAAATGGCCGATGGATACCGGCAAAAACTGATTGAAAGCCTCGCTGAAGAAGATGATGAGATAATGAGCGCCTTTATTGATGGTGGTGATATCAGCCCCGAATTAATAAAGGCCGCCATCAGGCGTCTGACCTTGTCAAATAAAATGATACCTGTCCTTTGCGGCAGCGCCCTGAAGCACAAAGGCGTTTTTCTACTTCTAAATGCAGTGGTTGATTATTTACCTTCACCTCTTGACATGCCCCCTGTAAAGGCCATAGAAGTTAATAAGGACACAGAAATAGTACGCCATGTGAATGATGAAGAACCCTTTTCTGCACTGGCCTTTAAAGTTGTCGCAGACCCCTATATTGGCAGGTTGGGTTATTTAAGGGTTTATTCCGGCAGGATAAAAGAAGGCGCTCAGGTTTATAATGCCACCAAGAAGAAAAAGGAGCGAATTGGACGCCTGGTACTTATGTATGCCAATCGTTACGAAGAGCTGAAGGAAGCCGATGCCGGGTCGATAGTAGCTGCTATGGGTCTTAAAGAAACCTTTACCGGGGATACCCTGTGTGATACGGTTCAACCCATATTGCTGGAATCTATAAAATTTCCTGAACCAGTGATTTCTGTTGCTATTGAACCTAAAACCAGGGATGATCAGGATAAATTAGGACAGTCTCTTCAAAAACTCTCTGAAGAAGATCCAACCTTCAAGGTTGCCTACAATAACGATACCGGACAGACGGTAATATCAGGCATGGGAGAGCTGCATCTTGATGTAATCGTCAGCCGGATGATGAGTGAATTTAAGGTTGGTGCCCAGGTAGGCAATCCCAGGGTTGCCTATAAGGAAGCTCTGCGGCGCAGTGTAAAAACGGAAGGCAAATTTGTTCGCCAGTCCGGGGGCCACGGTCAGTACGGGCACATCTGGGTTGAATTCGAGCCCCTGGAAAGAAACAAGGGCTTTATATTTGAAGATAAAATTAAAGGCGGTGCTATTCCCAGGGCTTATGTTGTCGCTGCTCAAAGCGGTATCAGGGAAGCATCTGAAACCGGTGGGTTGAAAGGTTATCCCGTAGTGGATTTCAAGGCTACCGCTGTTGACGGCAGTTATCATGAAGTAGATTCCTCTGAAATGGCTTACAAAATGGCTGCTTCCATGGCTTTTAAAGAAGCTTTATCCAAAGCCGGCACAGTTGTTTTGGAGCCGGTTATGAAAGTTGAAGTAGTTGGCCCGGAAAGTTTCATGGGTGATATCATAGGTGATCTAAATTCACGCCGGGGCCAAATTTTAGGGGTTGAACCAAGCGGTGATACTGTTACCGTAAAAGGGCTTGTGCCGTTATCAGAAACTTTTGGTTATACAACCGTATTGCGTTCTATAACTCAGGGACGAGCCAATTATGGTCTAGAATTTTATGAATACCAGGAAGTACCTGAGTCAGTATTGGCTCAGCAAAAGTAGGCGGATCAGGAAAGAGTATGGCAAAACAAAAAATAAGAATTAAACTTAAGGCTTTTGATCACAAGGTTCTGGACCAGGCCGCTCAACAGATTGTTGGCGCTCTGGAACGCACCGGAGCAACAGTAGTGGGTCCAATACCCTTGCCCACGCGCATAAAAAGATACAGCGTAATTCGCTCCCCGTTTATCGACAAAGACTCTCAGGAGCATTTCGAGGTTCGAACTCACAAGCGGATTATAGATATAATGGAAACAACCTCAAAAACGGTTGATTCGCTCACTGAGCTGAATTTACCGGCCGGGGTTAGTATAGATATTAAGATTTAAAGGTTAAGTTGATGTTAACAGGTATAATTGGTAAAAAGCTGGGAATGACACAGGTGTTTGATGCAAAAGGCAGGGCTGAGGCTGCAACTTTGATAGAAGCTGGACCCTGCGTGGTGACGCAGATAAAGACAGGAACCAGCGATGGTTATAATGCTGCTCAACTCGGCTTCGGTAGTAATAAAAAAATTAAAAGCCCCATAAAAGGTCAGTGCCGCGGCCTCGGCGAATTCCGCTTTCTGCGCGAAATTCGTATGACCTCGTCAGAAGATGTTAACATTGGAGATACAATTGATGCTGGAATGTTTAATGCCGGTGATAAAATTGATGTTGTCGGCACTTCGAAAGGCAGGGGTTTTGCCGGAGTAGTAAAGCGTCACGGTTTCCGGGGAGGACCTAAAACTCACGGGCAGTCCGACAGACTTCGAGCACCCGGTTCGGTCGGCGGAGGTACAACTCCAGGCCGCGTTTGGAAGGGCAAAAAAATGGCCGGGCATATGGGTTCGCAAACGGTTACTGTTCGTAACTTAGAAGTTCTTAAGGCTGATGTCGAGAACAACCTGTTGGTGGTTAAGGGCGCTGTCCCGGGAATGCAAAAAGGCCTGTTGATTATCAAGAAGGCTAACAGGAGTAAATAAGGTGCAACTTCCATTGTATAATATGTCAGGCGAGCAAACAGGCCAGGTAAACCTGGACCCGAGTGTTTTTGGAATTCAATTTAACGAGGCGGTCGTTCATCAAGCGCTGGTAATGCATAACGCTAACAGGCGCCAGGGCACGGCTTCAACAAAAGGAAGAGCTGAAGTTACGGGCAGTGTTCGCAAGCTGTATCGACAAAAGCACACCGGCAATGCCAGGGCTGGTTCTGCCAAGTCGCCTTTAAGGCGTGGAGGCGGGGTTACTTTCGGGCCAAAACCGAGGGATTATAGCAAATCTATGCCAAAAGCGATGCGCCGTCTGGCGATTCGATGTGTTCTTTCAGCAAAAGCCGGTGACAATGAGTTAATAGTTCTTGACGATTTAAAATTTGATGCACCCAAAACAAAAGACATGGCAGGTGTAATTAAGGCTTTAGGCATCGAAGGTTCTGCTCTTATTGCACTGGACGAGACAAATGAAAATGTTATTAAATCCGCGCGGAATTTAACTGGTGTAAAAACCATGCCGGCAAAACAATTAAATGTAAAAGACCTGTTGGGTTATAAAAAACTCCTTATAACTGAGCCTGCACTACGACAGATAGAATCGCAGTGGGGTGGAGCTTTAGTTAAAGAAGGGGAGGCGAGATGAACCTGTATCAAGTACTGCAAAAACCCCTGGTAACCGAAAAAGGCACTATTTTGCAGCAGGGCGGGCAGTATGCCTTCGTTGTAGCGGATAAGGCCAACAAATGGGAAATTAAACGTGCCGTTGAGATGGCTTTTAACGTAGATGTGGTTAATGTAAATGTAATGAACATGCATGGCAAACAGCGCCGTATGGGCAGGAACATAGTTCAGGAGCCTTCATGGAAAAAGGCGATCGTGACCCTGAAAGAAGGCCAGAGCATACAGCTGTATGAAGGAGTATAGGTTAAGGAGAGCTGTTAAAAAATGACGCTTAAATCATATAAGCCAACTTCACCCGGAAGAAGGGGTTTCGTTGGCCTTACATACGAAGAGATTACCAAAGACCGGCCAGAGAAAAATCTGGTCAAGTCTGCCAAGCGTCAGTCCGGTCGCAATAATCAGGGCCGGATGACTGTGCGCCATCGGGGTGGTGGCTCGAAACGGAAGATACGCATAATCGATTTTAAACGCAATAAAATCGGTGTACCAGGCAGAGTTGTGGCAGTGGAATATGATCCCAATCGTTCTGCAAGGATTGCCTTGATATTTTATGCTGATGGCGATAAACGCTATATACTGGCACCCAATGGCTTGACCGTAGGCGAAAGCATAAAAGCCGGGGCTGATGCAGAATATAAAACAGGCAACAGCATGCCGATGGGTAGCATGCCAGGTGGTACCCAGGTGCATAATATTGAACTCACGCCCGGGCGCGGCGGCCAAATGGTTAGAAGCGCTGGAGTATCAGCTCAGATTATGGGCAAAGAAGGCGGCTACGTGTTTTTGAGGTTGCCGTCTGGAGAGATGCGTAAAGTACGCGCTGAATGCATGGCTACCATTGGCCAGGTGGGCAACCTGGACCATTCTAATGTTAAAATGGGTAAAGCTGGAAGAAAACGCTGGAAAGGTTTGAGGCCTACTGTAAGGGGGTCTGCTATGGATCCCAAGTCTCATCCGCATGGTGGTGGTGAGGGCAGAGCCCCGATAGGCATGCCAGGACCAAAAACCCCATGGGGCAAGCCTGCTCTGGGTTACAGGACCAGAAAAAGTAAACCTTCAGACAAGCTGATTGTCAAGCGGAGAGGTAAATAATTAAATGTCAAGATCGATAAAAAAGGGCCCGGCAGTTGATGAAAAGCTTATGAAAAAGGTGGCTGCTTCGAGTCGTTCCAAGCAGCGGGTTGTAATAAAGACCTGGGCGAGGTGGTCTACCATCGTACCCGAAATGGTAGGTGCTACTATTGGGGTCCATGATGGCCGGAGACATGTGCCGATTTTTATTACCGAAAATATGGTGGGCCATCGTTTAGGTGAGTTTGCGCCAACGCGCACCTTCCGTGGTCATGTGGTTAAATCCGAAAAAGGTAAAAGATAGTCAGGTTATAAAATGAAAGTAAAAGCTGTTTCAAAAGACACCGGGGTTTCAGCCCAAAAGCTGAGACCACTGATAAACACTGTTCGTGGTAAATTTGCTGGCGAGGCGCTTGAAATGCTCAAGTTTGCGCCCAGTCCACATGCACTTATTGTGTCTAAAGTTATCAAGTCAGCCGTAGCTAACGCTGAGCATAATTATCAGATGGAGCCGGTTGACTTGAAAATAGTTACTATTTTTGCTGATGATGCTCGGATGATGAAACGATTCAGAGCAAGAGCCAGGGGCCGTGCTGGTGCTATTCTAAAGCGCTCCAGTCATATTACAGTTGTTGTCAGCGAGCAGGAGGCTTAATGGGACGTAAAATACACCCAACCGGATTCAGGCTTGGTATTGTCAAAGACTGGCAGTCCAAGTGGTACACAGATAAGCATTATGTTGAGTATCTACGTGAGGATATGGCTATTCGAAAGGCCATTAAAGGTCGCTATGGTGATGCCGGAGTATCTCTTGTAGAAATAGAACGCCCGGCCAACAAAATAATTGTAACCATTCATACCGCACGTCCGGGCATTGTGATCGGCCGGGGAGGCCAGCGAGTTGATGAAACGCGTAGAACGCTGGAAGAGTTAATTGGCAAAAAATTACAGTTAAACGTTCAGGAAATACGTCAGCCAGAATTGGATGCATATCTTGTTGCCCGGTCACTTGCCGAGCAGATTGAGCGGCGAGTAGCGTACCGGCGTGCTATGAAGCAGGCTATTTTTCGCAGCATGCAGGCCGGTGCCCAGGGCATTAAGATAAATTGTGCCGGCAGGTTGGGTGGTGTTGAGATTGCCAGAGCTCAGGTTATGCACCAGGGCAGGGTTCCGTTGCACACTTTACGCGCAGATGTAGATTACGGCTTTACCGAGGCCCATACTATTATGGGGCGCATAGGGATAAAAGTATGGCTTTACCGTGGTGATGTTCTTCCCGAACAGGAAGAGGAAATGCAAAACATGGAAGCCGAACCACCCGCACCTGTTGAGAAGAAACCCGAAGAAGCAGTCGCTACTGCCGCAATAACACAAAAAGAAACGGCAGCAGAAACAAGCGGAGAGAAAGCAGAGGGTACGGGGGTGGCTGCAGCAAGCGATGGAAGTGGAGTTTCTGTAGATGAGAGTGTCGCAACTCCAGGCGAAGGGACTGGTGAAGTAAAAGCCAAAGCCGGTGCTGAGCAAGCCATCGACGAATCAAAGGAAGTCAAAAAAGAAGCGCCAAAGCGGCGCCGTAAAACGAGCACTGAAAAACAAGCAGAAAAGGCAGAGTCTGCCAGTGCAGTTGAGGATAAAAAAGAGGGCGAAGGTGGTGCGCCCAGGCCTGCGGCAAAGACTACCAAAACTACTACCAGGTCAAAAACAAAAACAGGCACCAAAGCTACCACCGGCGCGAAGGCAAAGGATAAACTTCAACAGGAAGGTGCTTCGGAAACTGTAGATGCAGGTGACAAACCGCAAGCTAAAAAGAAAAAGGAAGAGAACGTAGAGGAATAGCAAAATGCTTCAGCCCAAGAGAGTTAAATATCGAAAATCGCATAAAGGCAGACGCCGGGGTATGGCCCAGGCTGGCAACACACTGGAGTTTGGAGATTTTGCCCTCCAGGCTACCAGTACTGCCTGGATTACTTCAAGGCAAATCGAATCTGCTCGAAGGGCAATTGTTCACCACGTGAAACGTAGTGGTAAAATGTGGATTCGGGTCTTCCCGGACAAACCGGTAACCAAGAAACCAGCCGAAACACGTATGGGGTCAGGAAAAGGGTCCATGGATCACTGGGTTGCAGTAGTCAGACGGGGTCGTATTGTTTTTGAATTAAGTGGTGTGACTTATGACCAGGCAAAAGAAGCAATTCGACGTGCCGGGCATAAATTACCTCTCAAGACACGTTTTGTATGGCGCTCACAAGAAGGTAGTGAGGCTGAAAAGGAGGTTTTGAGTGAAGGCAGCTAAGCTAAAGAAACTTAGTGATGGAGAGCTGTTAAAACGCCTGGATGAGGCTCAGAAGGAACTGGTTGATGCTCGATTTAAAGCTGCTACCAGGCAATTAAAGAGCCCCAAAGATATAAGCAAGCTAAAAAAGGAGATAGCCCGTCTCAGGACGATAAAGCGCGAAAGAGAACTGGGTATAGAATAGCATTATGGAAATCAAACGTAAGACAAGGGTTGGGTTTGTAATCAGCCGTAACACGGATAAAACGGCAGTTGTAGGCGTTGAAGTAATGAAGCGTCATCCACTCTATAGAAAAACTTTTCGACGACTGCTTAAATATAAGGCACATGATGAAAAAAATGAAACCAGGCCCGGAGATAAGGTAAAGATTATTGAAACCCGTCCTATATCAAAAGAAAAGCGCTGGCGAGTCCTGGAAATCATTGCCAGAAAAGATGTTTTGGAGCTAAAGGACGAGGAAATGGCATCTGAAACCGAGGGGACAGAAAAATGATACAGCCACAAACACGCCTTAAAGTTGCTGACAATACTGGTGCCCGTCAGATTATGTGCATCAACGTGCCGGGGGGCAGCCGTAAACGCTGTGCCAAAGTCGGTGATATTATAGTGGCATCAGTAAAGAAGGCCATTCCTGATTCGCCTGTGAAGAAGG
>PUOQ01000061.1 GCA_003552785.1 Dehalococcoidia bacterium | reverse complement strand
CCTGAAAGGTATCAGCTCCAGGTTCAAAAACGAAAGGCCGGTCGCAGATCCTTCTTCAAGAAGAAGTATCCACAAAAAGCTCAATACCGAAACTGCGATAAAGGTGATGGAACGCGCTTTCGATGGCAGGAACGGCAGGAGCAAAGCGCCGGCAAAAAATATCAAAGCTGGAGGCAAGCTGTTAGCTATTTCAACTGGGGTCATAATAATCCTCACTGCGCTTTAACCATTTGTCGGCCACCAGCTTACCGGCCGCAATTATGCCCATGCAGCCACCCAGGCCCACCAGTGCGAAAATTGCCGGAATTTCTGCCCAACAGTCGTACCCATGGGTAAGCCCAAACACCAGATCAACAACAATAAAAACTGCAAAAAGCATCACAGTAATAAATATTTTAACTTTCATTACCAGCCACCCCCTGTAACACTCTGCCCTACTCTTTCGGCAAGTTCATAAAAACCAAAAACCGCATCCGGAAAAAGCCCAAAGAATAGCGAGAGGCCTGCAGTTATAATAATGGGTAAAAGCATTATCAAAGGTGCTTCACCCGTAACAAGTTTGGTGCCCGGTTTTTTAAAAAAAGCCCGGTAAACTATGGGGAAAAAGTAGCCTGCATTTAAAAGCCCGCTGACCAGAAACACCCCTGCAAGCGCGAACTCCTCGAGATTTAAGGTCCCCTGAACCAGAAACCATTTACTTATAAACCCGGAAACGGGTGGGACACCGGCCAGCCCCAGCGCTGCAACCGTAAAAGCTGCCATGGTCCAGGGCATTTTGTGCCCGATTCCATCAAGCTGGCTGATATTGGCAAAATGAGTCCGTACATATATGGCGCCGGCACAGAAAAACATGGTTATCTTCATGGCACCGTGGTTGACAATATGCATCATGCTTCCGGTCCAACCCATCGCATCAAAGAGTGCCAGTCCCAGCACAATGTAAGACAAATGCCCGATGGTTGAATAGGCCAGTCTGGCCTTCAGGTTATCCTGACGCATGGCAAGCAAAGAGGCAACCACGATGGTCACTGCCGCGGCAGCAAGCATAAAAGGCAAAGCTCCCGCCTGGTGTAATTGCTCCGGCCCAAGCACGAACCCTACAGCCCGCACCAGCCCGAAAACACCGGCTTTAACTACCGCCACCGCATGCAGGAGAGCACTAACCGGTGTTGGCGCCACCATGGCCGATGGCAGCCATGAATGAAGCGGCATAACGGCAGACTTAAACCCGAATCCAATTAAAAACAGTGCAAACAGTATTGCCAGTGAGCTTACCGCTGTATCCTGAGGTAAAAAACCCCCGGCATTGAAATCAAGTGTACCGGCCACCTGATACGTATAAGCAATGGCACCCAGCAGCACCACCCCTCCTGTGATCAGGTAGGCAAGGTACTTTCTACCCGCGGCCAGTGCCTCAGGGTTTCCTTTATGAGCAACCAGCGGGTAGGTGGCAACAGTCAAGACCTCGTAAAATAGGAAAAACGTCAATAAATTAGCCGAAAAGGCAAGCCCTATGGTAGCCGAAAGGCAGAGTGCAAAACTGGCGTAGAAGCGCGTCTGGCGCTGTGCCGAAAGGCCCCTCATATATCCGAAAGAATAAAAAGAAGTAACCACCCACAACATTGAAGCCAGCATGGCAAATATGATGCCAGCCTCATCCGCCCGGAGGGCCAGACCGATGTCAGGAGAAAGGTTAACCAGAGTAATCTCAGGGTAGCGCCCCCCGAGCACATCCGGCAGCATGGAAAGAACTACAGCCAGCTTGGAAACAGCCGCTATCACAGTAACTGCCTCTCGCAGGTTGGGCCTGTTTCTAAACAGTATTATCAACCCGAACGCTGCCAGTGAAACCAGAACCGCCATCAAAGGTTGTATCGAGAAAAAACTGTCCATAAATATTTACCTAAAACCCGGCTACAATGGGCATTAAAAATCTGTCGACGATAAACACGTTCAAAGCACCTACCACCAGTATGCCTGCAGCAAAAAGTATAATGGGCAGAAGCATGCGCCACGATAATTCACCCCGTGAATCAGCTCCCTTTTCAACTTTGTCTTCAGATGGTGCAAAAACCTTTTCAATTAACCGGAAGAAATAAACCGCGTTTAAAAGGCTGCTACCAAGTATAACGCCAACAAATACCCAGTTGCTCTGGTCAAAGCTGCCCAGCAACAGGTACCACTTTGAAAAGAAGCCGGCCGTAGGGGGAATGCCTATCATGGCAAGGGCTGAAACGGTAAAAGCTGCCATTGTCCAGGGCATTCTCCGGCCCAGGCCCTTATAATCGTTAATGTTTTTAATGCCGGTTTTATGGTACACCCCGCCGGCGATGAGAAACAGGCAGCTTTTCATCAAAGCGTGTGCCATTATGTGAAGTAAAGCCCCTACTATACCAAGCGGGTTGGCCAGACCGATGCCCAAACCTATATATGCAACCTGCCCCACAGTACTGTATGCCAGCATTCTCTTGAAATCCGTCTGGGCAATGGCAATAACTGAAGCCACTATAATACCCGCCGCCGACGCCCAGCCTATCACAGTAGTAAGGGGCACGGTTGCGGTCATTAGCTCAGGCGTAAAAACGTCAAGCAGAAACCGGATGATAACATATGCAGAAACCTCGATCTGAACAGCGGCCAAAAAAGCCGCCACTATGGGCGGAGCATAGCTGTGAGCGTCTGGCAGCCAGGTATGAAGCGGGAAAAGAGCCATTTTCAATGCTATGCCGGCAACTATCAGAACCGCACCGCCGATTACAGCAGGCGAATCGTAAACTGCCGGGAGATGCTGTAGAATGTCGGCCATGTTCAGGGTTCCAACAGAAAAGTAAATAAACCCGACCCCGAGCAGGTAGAAACTGCCACCAATGGTGGCCATAATCAGATACCGGAAACTGGAAAAAGCAGCCCGGCCACTCCCCAGAGACACCAGCGCATATGTGGAAAGAGAAGCGATCTCCAAAAATACATAAAGGTTAAAAAGGTCCCCGGAAAGCACCACTCCACAAAGGCCGGCAATCAGCATTAAAACCATGGCATACAACGGCACCCCCCGCTGTTCATCCATCAGGAAACCGGGTCGGGTCGGGAATATAAGCAGTATAAAGCCAACCAGTGTAATTACCAGCACCATAAAAGCAGAAAGGTGGTCGAGCACGAATTCAATGCCCTCGGGTGGCGGCCAGCCACCAAGATGATAGCTAATCGCACCTTCCTGCAATACATGGTTCAGGCCGAAAACTGCCATCACCAGACTTATTAAAGCCCCCAGGAGCGCGACGCTCTGGCTTAGCCGGAAGCGCATTACCCCTAGAAAAGCAGAAAGAAAGGCAAAAAGAATCAGGCTTATGGGTATAAGTATGGGGAGATTTTGAATCACTTGCTCATACGCTCCATAATCCTGTGCTCATCAAGGCTTCCATAATGCCGGTAAATGGTAAGAAGAAGCGCCATGGCCACGCCGGTAATAGCCACCCCCACCACTATGGCCGTCAAAATCATTACGTGCGGCAGGGGGTTAAAATAAAGGCCGGCCTCAACGCCCAGTTCGGGGTCTATAACCGGAACAGTTGCCCCTTCTTTTATAGCTCCTTTAATAAAAAATAAAAATATTGCCGACTGGAATATATTAAGGCCTATTACTTTTTTAACCAGGTTGCGCTTGGCAAGCATTCCGTACAGGCCGACAACCAGAAGGATTACTATCATGATATAGCTGTAATGAAAGGTCATTTCTTCCATATGGTTACCACCTCCTCTCGCTGAGCCGGTCGAATATAACTACCAGAAGCCCGAACACAGCCAGGCCGATCCATATTTCAGCAATAAGTATCCCGTAATACCTGAGCTCAACAGCATCAAGCCCGGGGATGGGTAAATAACCATGGTCCATAAAGTGCCCGCCAAAGGCAACCGGCGCCAGTGCAAAAACCACGAATAGAAACATTCCCCCCGTACCAACTACAGAGGCGCTCCGCTGAGGCAATTTTCGGTAGGATTCTTCATGCCCCATGCTCAAGCGCAACAGTATTATACTGGCTGCCAGAAGAACCCCTCCCTGAAATCCGCCTCCCGGGCTGTAATGGCCGTGGAGAATAACATATATGGCAAACACCTGGATGAACGGAATCATCACCCGGCAGGTTATGTCGACGATAATGGAGTTATAGCGTTCAATCACGGCTGACTCTCCCGGCAAGAATCAAAACACAGGCGAGGCTGGCAGTGAAAATAACCAGCGTTTCCCCAAGGGTGTCAAGGCCGCGGTAGTCCACCAGCACGGCGGTAACTATATTCGGAGTGTCTGAATCCTCAATTGCATGCTCGATGTAATAAGTCGAAACATATGTTGACGCAGGCGCCTCCGGATCACCCGGAACAGGCAACGCCGAGGTAGCATATATCATCACAAAGGCAAAAAGCGCCATTATGATTACAGCAAGAGCCCTCAATCTTTTGACCTCCGCCGCATAAGAAATATGGCTGCAATGAAAACCACCCCTGTCACCCCCGCCCCCAGGGTGGCCTCCACCAGGGCCACATCCACCGCCCCGAAGGATGCAAAGAGCAAAGCCATAAACAAGCTGTAAACCGTAAGAACAAGAACCGAAGCGATCAGGTCTCGCAGGTGCAGGGCCACCAGGGCTACTATTATCAAGAATATAAGCAGCCAGAAATCAAAACTGGCAAACATCTTTAACCTCCACAGCCCGCTTGCTCTTTATTTTCTACATCTTCTTCTGCTTCATCGTCATGAATGCTCTCATCATAATGCTTTACTTTGTGCTGAAGCGTCCACGGGTCGATTCCGGAATGATGGGCGGCTCTGGCAACCGCATGAATCGCAACAGGGTTGGCTACACTCATAAAAATTAAAATAAAAGCGAGTTTAAAGCTCGATAACTCAAATCCGTTATATATGGCCAGGCCTCCAAGCACCAGTATGGCTCCCAGTGTTTCAGATTTACCGGCAGCATGGGTGCGGCTGAAAAAATCAGGCAGGCGCAATAGCCCTATACTGCTAACCGCCAGAAAAGCCAGGCCAATAATTATCATGATTGCAGCCAGTATATGCATTTACTTTGCCCTCTTGCCCCTGCGCTCAAAGTACTTGCCCAAAACAATAATGATGATAAAATTAAGCAAAGCATAAGCTATGGCTATATCCACAAACATATCAATGCGGCCAAAAATAAACCCGGTCAACACCATCAGCAATGCAGCATTGTTGCCGATCAGGCTGGCCCCGATAGCCCGGTCAAAAAGGGTTTTGCCAACAATTAGGCGGTAAACGCATATGGCTGTAAAAAACAATAAGGTGAAAGCGCTTATCAAAATAACGGCTTCCATCATTTGAGTTCCTTAAACGAATTGCCCCATCTTACCTTTGGCGGCTTTTCCGGGTCTTCATCAAATATCCTGCCGACCCGGCTTTGAGCCTCGCCACTGGCCAGCTTCTTTACCGATGACGGAGTCAACATGTGAATGGTATACCGGCTGTTTTCCAGAAGCACGGTGATGGTGCCCGGTGACAGGGTGATTGAGTTGGCAAGCACCACCTGCGTACTTGGCTTTTTCAAACGGGTCTTGAATTGAATCAATTTGGGGTTAATCGGCATTTTGGGGTGCAGAACCAGGTAGGCAACCAGCAGGTTATCCTTAATAATCTGTGAAATCAGCCACGGGATATAGATAATGGCATGGAAGGCAGTGCTTAGGGCAGAACCAAACCTCAGCCTTTCATATTTATCTGTGGGGGCAAGCGGGCTGAACAGCGCCCGGTTAAAAAGAACCACTGCACCACAAGCCACTACACCACTGATCAGGAAAAAGGGGCGAAGGCTGCCGCTAAGAACTAACCAGAAAAGAAAAAGCGGGACAAACTGAAGAAATAGTATTAAAAACGTGTTCTGGGGCAAATTTGGCAACTTAACCTGGGTGCTTTTTGATACTCTGTTCGGCATTTCTAAATATTTAACTCCATGAGTACCCCTGTATTTTATTACAGGCAGGTAGTCTAAAAATAAAAAGGGGGCTACCTGCCTGAAACGTCATGAAAAAACCCTG
>PUOQ01000094.1 GCA_003552785.1 Dehalococcoidia bacterium | reverse complement strand
TGATAATCATTTCAAGCGGAGTGGTCTTGATTACCCCTTATTATAACCTTGCAAGAATTACGGTTAGCCTTGCTGTATCAAGCGTCGGCATAGGTGTAACCTACGTGATGATACGTTCGATGCTGGCTGATACAGTTGAATATGGTGAATGGAAAACCGGGGTAAGGGGCGAAGGTATCCTGTTTTCTACTTTTGGTATTACCAATAAAATTGGTTATGCTATAGGTGGCTCACTTTCAGCATTCCTTTTAGCCGGAGCCGGATATGTTCCCAATGTTGTTCAAAACGAGCAGGTTCTGAATGTAATACTCTATATGCTTACCCTGTTTCCAATAATTGCCGGAGTTTTAGCCATAATAACTTTGTTATTTTATAAAATTGATAATAGACGTTATGAGGACATCCTGAAGGACCTGAATAAAACAGGCGATTGAGGCCGACCACTATTTCATAAGAATTGTTGCGGTTCATGTATTTCTTTTGTATGTGGCAAAGTGCCAGCTGTTTTTAAACTTTACGATAGAGGTTTCTTAACAGGTGGAATAGCTGGGCCTGGGAATATAAGCCTTTAACTTGGAGGGCTCGTCATCGATTAAACTAAATTTATACTCAGGGTCAAGGTTTGCATGCCGTAATATTAACTGTAGCACTTTTCGCACCAGGAGCCGGAAGTTTTTAGTGCTAAAAATCGATTCCAAATAATTCGAAAAGGGCGCTGAACCCAAAATACCCTGCATAAGCTATAGCGGTGCATTTAATAAGCTTTCCGGCCAGTGCAATAATTGTGTAGCGTATTAAACCGAAGCGGGCGGCGCCCAGCATAAGAGATGCCGGGAAGAAAAACGGGTTCATGATGGCAGACATTATAAACAAACCCAATTTGCCGCGCCGCTCTATCAACAAAACTAACTTATCATTCAGCCTTTTCATCCTGCCTTTTTTGGGAGGGGGTAAAGGCTTTCCGCCGGCAAGGCCGGTGATATAAATGCTTGCAGAGCCGATGGCTTCACCCAGAGCGCATATGCCACCAACAAAGAGAGGGCCGATAATATCCGGCCCTACCGGTGGCTTTATCACCCCTCCCAGGGCAAATTGTATTGGCATAATCGGCACCGGCACAAAAACTGTTGCCCCTCCCAGAGCACTTATTACAAAGCCCCCCGCATAACCAAACCCGGCCATCTGGTAAATGCTGTCCCAATAAATGCTCAGCACTACTCCTGTGCCAAGAATAAAAACGATGGTTAGAATAGAAACCGTGTACTGGAGCTTCTTTGACTCTGCAGCTTGAGTTCCTGCTTTTTGTCCAGGAGGTTCTTTTTCAGGCGCCGGCATATAAAAATTGGCTCCGTTCCACCCTTGTTTTTGTGGCTTTTACTATAATATTCCAACTGCCTTTCATTAATTAAGGCCGGTCATTTGCCCCTTCATCTTGTATTGCATCTGCTATAGCTTCATCCAGGAAGTGTTTCTCCTCCACTTCTTCAAGCTTCTTTTTTACTGTTTCTTCAATTTTATGTTCCTGGCTTAAGCCTCTATGCAGGGAATATATCATTACCAGGAGGATGAGGGTGAAAGGTAAAGCAGTAGTAATTGCAGCCGTCCTCAGGGCAACAAGCCCCCCGCCGATCAATAATGTGGCGGCAACCAGGCCTTCCATGCCTGCCCAGAAGACCCTCTGACGTGTGGGGAGCTTGATTATGCCCCCGGATGTCAGATGATTTACTACCAGCGAGCCGGAGTCAGATGAGGTAACAAAAAATACTACAATAAGAAATATACTGATGACAGCCAGCATGGCGGAAAGGGGTAAATGTTCAAGCATGGCAAAAAGAGCCAGAGATTCATCAACCTCTACCCTGGATATGATATCTGCAACGCCGGTGGTTTCAAACAGAAGGCCGGTGTTTCCGAAAATCGACATCCACAGGAAGGACACGAGAGTGGGAAACAGCATAACCCCCAGCACAAACTCTCGAACAGTGCGCCCCTTTGAAATCCGGGCAATAAACATTCCAACAAAAGGCGACCAGGATATCCACCATGCCCAGTAAAATACAGTCCAGTCGCCCTGCCAGCTGGTATTCTGGAAGACTTCTGTCCACAGGCTCATTTCAAAGAGGGTAGCTACATAATTACCCAGGCTTTGGGTAAAACCACTCAAAATGTATACAGTGGGCCCAAGAAACAATACTAATATAGCAAGCACGCCGGCCACAATCATGTTGATCTGGCTTAGCCTTTTCACTCCGCGGTCAAGCCCTAAAATAACCGAAACAGTAGCAATTGCGGTAATAACTGCAATCAAAACTACCTGCATTCCGGTGCTCATGTCTATATCGAATAGATAGCTCAGGCCTGCATTTACCTGGGTTACTCCCAGGCCGAGGGAAGTTGCCAGCCCCATCATCGTAGCCATTACAGAAAGAACGTCGATAATATGGCCCCATAATCCGTAAATTCTTTCCCCGATAAGGGGGTAGAATATTGACCTTATGGTTAAAGGAAGCCCTTTGTTAAAAGCAAAAAATGCCAGCCCCAGCCCTACAATGGCATAGATTGCCCAGGGGTGCAGCCCCCAGTGAAAGAAGGTCGTTATCATTGCAGCTTGTGAGGCGTCGGCAGAGCCAGGTTCAATGTTGCCAAACATGGGGGAAGGGGTGTGCAGGTGGGTTACTGGCTCAGCCACACTCCAGAACAACAGGCCGATCCCCATGCCGGCGCTAAGAAGCATCGCATACCAGCCCCAATTGCTGAATTCAGGCTGGGCCTTCTCACCCCCGAGCCTGATATTTCCCAATTTGCCAATGGCAAAATAAAGCGCTGCAACCACAAAAGCCGATCCTGCCAGGATTAAAAACCAGCCGGCGTTGGTGGTTATATAATTCAGTGCGGTGCTAAAGGCCGATTCTGCCTGATCGGGATAAAGAAGCGTCAGGGCAATAAAAACCAGGAGCAAGCCCAGAAACACCAGGGAGACAAAAGGTTGAAAATCAAAACCAAAGCTTCTCCAGTTTCTAGCTCCGGGTTTTTCAAAGCACGTCTCATCAGGGGCAATGAAACCCGGCATAAACTCGAGGCCCCTGCATAGCTTTATCTGCTTTCGCGCTTTTTTTCTGGCTTCGGTTTCTGCCTTTTTCAGTTTGCGGGCAAGCTCTTTTTTGGATGCAAGCTGCTTTTTCTCTTCGTCCTTTTTCATATGTGCACTATCCCTGTTATTAATCAAATACTTTAATATACTTCAGGCATGAGATGCAATCAGTAATCTTTGACCAAAAAAGCAAAGGCTGCACAGGCAGATAGCCATCTGCTCAGTACAACCCTTGCTTTGTGTTTTTAACTTATTCCGGCTGGGCAATAAGGTTTGCTATTTAGCCCTTATGACCATAACAGGGATATCGCTTAATTTAACCACTTCGTCGGCAACGCTTCCCAGCGCCCATCTTTTTATACCCGAAAAACCGTGCGTAGACATTGTGATTACGTTGGCATCAATCTCATGGGCTGCTTTGATAATCTCCTTGGTGGTTTCACCAACTGCTACCATGGTATTTACTTTAATGCCTTTCGCGCGCAGGGTTTCGGCTACACGTTCCAGGTAATCCTGGGCCTGCTTTTTAATCTGTTCAAGTTCATTCTCGCTCAGGGGCAATTGTGCTCGACGGTCTCGTGTAAGGACGTTATAGGTCATATCAGAAATTACTTCCAGAAGAGTCACTTCTGCTTCTGTATCAGACCCTAACTTGGATACCAGGTCTTCAACGCTGGGTAATATAGCCTCGGCTGTCTTTGAACCGTCAAGTGGCACCAGCATTCTTTCATACATGGCTACTTTCCTCCTTGTGTATTCGATTCTACCATGTCTTTCTTCTTTGTCAATAAGGAAACCACGACAAGTGTAATAAAGCTAAGCGGCACTGAAACAATGGCCGGTTGGCTTATAGGTATCGGGGCATTGGAGGCCGGCAGGTCGTATACCTGGCTAAAAGTTTCCGGTGAAAGGAGAATCATCACAAGCGAGGCTACCAGCCCTACAGCAATAGAGGCTATGACACCTTTAGCGGTAACCTTTTTCCAGAATAGTATCATAATAATGGCGGGCAGATTGGCTGATGCGGCAATAGTAAAAGCCCAGCCTACCAGGAAGCTTACATTCATGTTTTTAAACGCAATGCCCAGAGCCATTGCGACAACTCCAACCGTAATGGCGGTGAATTTGCCTATTAAAACCTTCCTGTAATCAGTCAGGTTTACTTTCATAACCTTGTTTACCAGGTCGATTGCAACTGCGCCGGAAGATGCCACAATTAACCCGCTGACGGTGCTAAGTATGGCTCCAAAAGCAGCAGCAGATATCATGGCAAAAATACCAACGCCGAAAGTTCGTGCCAGCAGAGGTGCAGACATGTTCTGGTTGGTAAGGTCCACACCCCCCTGTGTCATTGCACCCAGCCCGACGAAAAAGGTTAGTACATAGAATAGACCGATAGCCCCAACCGCTACAATGGTTGATTTACGTGCAAAGGAGGGGCTGGGGACCGTGTAATACCGTATTAGTATGTGTGGCAGAGCAGCTGTTCCCAGGAAAAGCGACAGCATAAGAGATATAAAATTGATCCTGTCTGCCCCGGTGGCACCTTTGGCAGGATCAATGGCAAAGTTCTGGCCTGGCATGAGCACATCCCTGCCCTCTGTAGGAATCTGATAGTAAACAGTAGCAGTGCCTGGACCTTCAAATATCCTTTGTGAGCCCCATCGAACCACTGTACTGTCCTTTATTTTGCCAAAGAAAGAAATCAAATTAACCGGTCCGGTTTCAATATTGGTTTCTCCGTCAATAACACTCAGGTGCCCTACCTGGAAGAACTTGCCCTCTTCCCTGGGGGCACCATTGTAAAGGTCCGGGAAGCCTGGCTGGGTAACTATGGATTGGGCCTGAGTAAGAATTCCCTGATCCTCTTCAAGCTTCCAATAGTTAACCAGCCCGTCCTTTTCGACTTTGGCAAAAGTCAAGTTGTTAACTGTAACTTCATCAATCAGCGAGTATGAAGAATCTGACAGCTCTATACTTCCCGGAGTAGAGGTTTTAAGCTCGATTGTTTGCAGGTCGTTTAAAGGGCTCCCTTCTTCTGCCGGTGTAGTTGAGAAGCCGTTAAAAAGAACCAGGCCGGTAAGTATCAGCGTGAATACAACCAGCATACTTCCTTTGATAAACTGTACCCATGTGGTAGAGGCCATGCCTGCAGTAACCACGATCAGGATGACTACGCCTCCAACCAGTAATACGCCCGCCTCAAACGGAAGGCCTATCAATGGTGTTATGATAGCGCCCGCTCCCACCATCTGGGGAATCAGGTAGAAGAGTGACACCACCAGGGTTGAAAGGGCGGCAGCAAAAACAACCCCCCGGGATTTAAACTTGGCGTCAATGGCAGAGGCGAAAGTGTATTTACCCATGCGTTTGAGTGGTTCGGCAACTACAAAGAGGGCTACCATCCAGCCGGCAAGAAAGCCGATGGAGTAAAGAAAACCGTCATACCCGTGAAGGGCGATCATGCCGGCGATGCCCAGGAAGGAGGCGGCGGATAGATAATCACCGGCAAAGGCTACGCCGTTCACACTCCAGTGAATTCTTCCACCTGCGGCATAATACCCGGCAGCTGTTTGTGCTTTTCGTGAGAACCAGTAGGAAATTCCAAGGACTGCAAGTACAAGTAAAACAAAAATAAAAATGGCAACAGGTTCAGCCGGATAATTCATTACTTAACTCCTTCCTCGGTTTCTTCGATAACGTCATCACCCTTTTCCTTGTTGGAGCATATATGGTTGTAGATGACTGCCAGTATTACAGCCAGGACGATAAGGCCAAAGCCATATACTATAGACAGGTTGAGCGGGCCTATATCAGATGCCATGAATGTCGGGCTTACAACACTCATGATGACGAAAATGAGATATATAGGCGTAAAAACAGCAAACAATATAAGCCCCAGCTTTGACTTGAAAGCCCCTGATTTCTCAGTCTTCCACTCTGTTGAAGGTCCGTGCCCCATAGTGTTCTTTCCTTTCGGTTAATAACATAAACAGGTGGCCAAAGTGCATCGACTCCAAGGCCACCTGTTTTTACGCTTATTGCTTGTCCTGAGTA
>PUOQ01000044.1 GCA_003552785.1 Dehalococcoidia bacterium | reverse complement strand
GGAAGAGGTGCTTGAGCTGGCGGGTAGCATGGTAGCTCATGCCAGGCGATATGTTTCCGATGTAGAGTTTTCTCCAATGGATGCTTCTCGTGCCGATCCTGGTTTTGTTTACCAAATTTGCCATAAAGCCATTGAAGCGGGTGCCACAACTATAAATATTCCCGACACGGTAGGTTATGCTATGCCGAATGAATTCGGCAACTTTATAAAAGACATTATAAAAAATGTCCCTGGAATTGAGAAGGCAACCTTAAGCGTTCACTGTCATAATGATCTGGGCCTGGCTGTAGCAAATAGCCTGGCAGCTGTCAATGCAGGCGCCCGCCAGGTCGAATGTACCATTAACGGTATAGGGGAGAGGGCGGGCAACGCTTCACTTGAAGAGATTGTAATGGCAATTGAAACCAGGCGGGATCTGTATGCAATAAATACCGGCATAAAAACGGAACACATTTATCGCACAAGTCGCCTTGTAAGTGAAATTACCGGTTTCCCAGTTCAACCAAACAAAGCAATTGTTGGCGTTAACGCTTTCCGGCACCAATCAGGGATACACCAGGATGGCGTTATAAAAATGCCCAAAACATATGAAATAATTGACCCCAGAAAAGTTGGCGTTCCATCCTCCAGCCTGGTCCTTGGAAAACTAAGTGGAAGAAATGCTTTTAAAGAACGCCTTGCCGAAATGGGCCACATTTTGACAGAGGAAGATTTTAACAGGGCGTTTAATGCATTCAAGGAATTAGCAGAAAAAAAGAAGGAAGTTACCAATCGAGATATTGAATCTCTTCTGGCTGAAGAGAAGCGCACCATTGTAGAAGTTTATCATTTGGAAAGGCTTCAGGTTACATGTGGTGCCGGCATTCCTACAGCAGCCGTTGTACTCAAGGGCCCGGGAGGAGATCATCTGGCTGATGCTTCACTTGGTACAGGGCCGGTGGATGCTGTATATAAAGCAATAAACCGGATTGTAAAAGTACCAAACAGGTTAACAGAGTTTACCGTAAAATCTGTAACCGAGGGCATTGATGCAATTGGCGAGGTTCTTATACGCATTGAAAGTGAAGGGGTGAGCTATACAGGCCGGGGCGCGGATACTGATGTTATAAATGCATCCGCAAAGGCATATATGAATGCTCTCAATCGCTTGCTTGTTGTTCGTAACAGCAAAGGAGGTAGAGCCAATGTGGACTGAGGCGGAAATTATCATGCGATTACTGACAGCTGCAGTTCTGGGTGGGTTAATCGGTTTTGAGCGCTGGAAGGCAGGTAAGCCTGCAGGCATACGCGATCTGGCCTTGATATCAACCGGAGCTGCAATTTTTACCGTTGTCTCCTCGCAGGGTTTCTTTGGAGGAGACCCATCACGTATAGCTGCCGGTATTGTCACAGGTGTCGGCTTTCTTGGGGCAGGGGCTATACTGCATCGAGACAGTGGTGGCGTTAAAGGGCTAACCACCGCTACCAGTATCTGGATTGTGGCCGGTCTCGGGCTTGCTGTTGGAGCGGGGCTGTATTATGTTGCCCTTGCAGCTACAGCCATTTCGTTGCTTGTGCTTTGGCTCATCAGCGAAGACAATTAGTAAATCATTAAGGAATAAATATTTTTAAGGGATTAAGTTTATGACTTTAGCAGAATCCATTTTGGCTGGTCACAGTTCAAGGGAACATGTAAGCCCCGGCGAGTTTTTGAATGTAAAAGTTGATATGGTGCTGGCAAATGACATAACCGGCCCTATTGCCATACGTGAATTTAATAAAATCGGTGTTAACCGGGTGTTTGATCCGATTAAAGTGGTTATGGTTCCGGATCATTTTACACCCAATAAGGACATCGCTTCAGCCGAGCAGGCAAAAACAGTTCGTGATTTTTGCCGGGCGCAAGGCTGTCATTATTTTGAAGTGGGTAAAGTGGGCATTGAACATGTTTTGCTTCATGAGGAAGGATTAGTTTTACCCGGCGATGTAATAATAGGTGCCGATTCACATACCTGCACCTATGGTGCCCTGGGCGCTTTTGCTACCGGTATGGGGTCGACAGACATTGCCTCTGCAATGGCAACAGGTGAAATATGGATGAAAGTTCCTCATACGATTCGTTTTAATTACACAGGTAAGCCGGATCAATGGGTAACCGGCAAGGATTATATATTGTATGCCATTGGTGACATAGGTGTTGATGGAGCACTCTATTCCGCTATGGAGTTCGGAGGAGAAGCTGTGGACAGCTTGACCCTTGAAGGGCGCTTTACCATGGCTAATATGGCTATTGAAGCTGGAGCAAAAGCAGGCTTGTTCTATTGTGACGAAAAAACGACCAAATATGTTGAAAGCCGTGCCAGAAAAGAATACAAAATTCATAAACCCGATCAAAACGCAAAATATGCAAGAATAATTGATTACAATGTTTCACAGTTGGAGCCTCAGGTTGCTTATCCTCACCTGCCTTCAAATACTCGACCTGTAAGTGGTGCATCGGGTGTTAAAATAGACCAGTCTGTTATAGGCAGTTGTACCAATGGTCGAATTGAAGACTTGAGGCTTGCTGCAAGAGTTCTTGAAGGGAAAAAAGTAAAAGATGATGTGCGCTGTATCATACTACCAGGTTCACAGGCGGTATATCTTGATGCAATCGAAGAAGGCCTTATTGAAATATTTATCCGGTCAGGTTGTGCTGTAAGTACTCCAACCTGTGGGCCATGTCTGGGCGGCCATATGGGGATTTTGGCTGCTGGAGAGAAGGCGATTGCTACTACAAATCGAAATTTTGTAGGGCGTATGGGCAGCCCCAGGTCGGAAGTTTATTTATCAAACCCGGCAGTTGCTGCTGCCAGTGCAGTTGCAGGGTGCATTGTAAGCCCGGACTCTCTCTAAAACTATGAAGATGAACCGGATTGAAAAATGGATGGTAAACCGGTCTTCAAGTGAGAAGAGCGGGATAAAGCTTGTTAACAGGCTTTTAAATTTTGTTGATCTAGATAATGCGCAATGCATCCTTGATATTGGTTGCGGCAGGGGGGCGATTACCAGGTTGCTGGCCGAGCGTTATGCTGGTAGTCAGGTGGTTGGTATCGATATAGACGAAGAAGAACTGGCAATTGCAGAAGAAAATAACACACATCAAAGCGTCAGGTTTATAAAAGGCGACGGTAGAAAAATTCCTGTTAATGACAGGAGCCTGGATCTGGCTCTGGCATCCGGGGTTTTGCATCATATTTACGACTGGGAAAAAGTGATAGGTGAAATTGGACGGACATTAAAGGTTAATGGATTTTTCATATTGGCAGATATGGTTTATCCGGACTGGGTAACCCGAATTGACGAGCGGTCGGGTTTTAAATTTGGACTATATACACTGGATGTAAACAAACTAACCCGCTTGCTGCAGGACGAAGGCTTTATTACCGTTCATTCGGCTTTCCGAAAGCGATATTTGTGGCAGGAGTACGAGGCGGTTTTTCTTAAGGTCTGGGAAAAAGCTTGGGCAAGGTTCTGAACCGGTAAAATTATTTTAAAATTGGAGCAAGTGAATGATAAAAGGGCGTATATATAAGTTTGGGGCCAACGTGGATACAGATGCCATAATTCCAGCAAGGTATTTAAATGTATCAGAACCAGCTGAATTGGCCAAACATTGCATGGAAGACATTGATGAAGAATTTGCAAACCGGATTAAAGCCGGGGATATAATAATGGCCACAAGTAACTTCGGTTGTGGTTCATCTAGAGAACATGCACCGCTTTGCATAAAAGCAGCCGGGGTTTCATGTGTGATTGCGGCAACTTTTGCAAGAATATTTTTTCGTAATTCGATTAATATTGGGCTGCCCCTGCTTGAGTGCCCTGAAGCCGTTGAAGGTTCTTGCGAAGGGGATGAATTGCGGGTAGAGCTTGAAACCGGTGTAATTGAAAATGTTTCCAGAGATAAAAAATTTCAAGCCAGGCCTTACCCGGAATTTATGGGCAATATAATCAACTCAGGCGGACTTATTGAATATACCAGAAAAAAACTGGTATCAGGGTAGGAGAAAAATGGCGAGTTTTAAAATTGCAGTTTTACCCGGCGATGGCATAGGGCCGGAAGTTGTTAACGAAGCTATTAAATTGCTGGAAATTGTCAGCCATAAATACGGGCATGAATTTGCATTGAAATACGGTTTAATAGGGGGCTCTGCTATTGAGGAAGAAGGTGCAGCTCTCTCTGATTTTACGTTAAAAATGTGCCGTAGCTGTGATGCGGTGTTACTTGGTGCCGTAGGTGATCCGCGCTATGATGATCCACAGGGAGATGTCAGGCCTGAAGACGGTTTGCTGGCATTACGCAAGGGCCTGGGGCTGTTTGCCAACTTGCGCCCCATAAAAGTATATGAGGAATTGGTAAATAATACGCGGTTTAAACCCGAAGCTATACGCTCAACCGATTGTATTTTTGTTAGAGAGCTAACCGGGGGTGTTTATTTTGGCAGGCCAAAGCGCCGGTGGGAAACCTCCAGGGGAAGAAGAGCGGTTGATTCCATGGCCTATACTGAGCAGGAGATCAGTCGCATAGTGAAAGTCGGGTTTGAAATAGCCCGGAAACGAAAGAAGCACCTCGTTTCTGTTGATAAAGCCAACGTATTAATGTCTTCAAGGCTGTGGCGGCAGGTTGCTGAAGAAATAGCCATGGAATACCCTGATGTAAAACTGGAGCATCAGCTTGTGGACGCCTGCGCAATGAAAATTATACAGGAACCGCGGTATTTTGACGTTGTGGTTACAGAGAATATGTTTGGTGACATATTAACTGATGAGGCTTCTGTACTGGCCGGATCACTGGGCATGCTGCCTTCTGCCAGCCTTTCAGGTGTGCCCGAAGAAGGCGTTGTTACTTTTGGTTTATATGAACCTGTTCATGGAAGCGCACCAACTATTGCAGGGGAAAATATTGCCAATCCGATCGCCACGATTTTAACGCTGGCAATGATGCTTCGTTATTCATTATGTCTTCACCGGGAAGCTGCTGCTGTTGAGGCTTCGGTCCAGGAGGCTCTTTCACAGGGTTATAGAACCTCTGATATAATGGATGACGGCCTTTCTCTTGTGGGCACTAACGAGATGAGCCGGGCAGTAAGGGAGAAACTTGAGAAAAATGACACGCGTTGATCTGTATGACACCACCCTGAGAGACGGTTCCCAGCGAGAAGGTATATCCTTTACCGTTAAGGATAAACTAAGCATTGCATCAAAAATTGATCAACTCGGGATACATTATATTGAAGGTGGCTGGCCAGGCTCAAACCCCAAGGATGCTGAATTTTTCAAGCGGGCTAGAGAAATAAAGCTCAAAAATGCCAGACTGGTGGCTTTCGGTTCTACTTGTCGGCCTGGTTTAAAGCCGGAAGATGACTCCAATTTAAAGATGCTGATAGATTCTGGTGTTGGAGTTGTTAATATCGTTGCCAAAGGGTCCGACATGCATGTCAGCCAGGTGCTTGAAACATCCCTCGAAGAAAACTTGCGCATGATAAAGGATTCGGTTTCTTATTTGAAATCTCAGGGGCTTGAGGTTTTTGTAGATATCGAACATGCCTTTGATGGATATAAAAATAACCCCTCCTATACTTTGGAGGTTTTGAGAGCAGCTGGTGATGCAGGGTCGGATTGCATTGTTCTTTGTGATACCAATGGCGGAGCTTTGCCAGACGAAATTTCGATTATGGTAAAAAAGGCTTTGGAAAATTTAGACGTAGATATTGGCATTCATGCCCATAACGATAGTGAGCTAGCGGTAGCCAACAGTTTGGCTGCGGTCAGAGCGGGGGCCAGGCATGTTGAAGGTACAATTAATGGTTATGGTGAGCGTTGCGGTAATGCAAACTTGTGCTCCATAATTCCTGCTCTAAAAATTAAAATGGGAATTGATTGTGTGTCTAATGAAGAACTGGCCCTTCTTAGTGAAGTATCCCATTTTGTTAGTGAAGTTGCCAATCTCACTCCGGAAGCTCATATGCCCTATGTAGGTTCGAGTGCTTTTTCTCACAAGGCTGGCTTGCATGTATCGGGCATGGCAAAGTGGGTTTTGAGTTATCAGCATGTTGATCCCGCCCTGGTAGGCAACAAAACAAGAACTTTAGTGAGTGAGCTTGCAGGAAGGTCAAATATAATATACCGAGCCAAAGAGATAGGGGTACCGATTCCGCCAAAAGGTAAAGAAGCCCAGAAGCTTTTGGAACAGGTAAAAGACCTTGAAAGCAGAGGCTTTCAGTATGAAAATGCTGAAGCTTCATTTGATTTACTGGTGCACCGTGCTTTTCCCGACTACCAGTCTCCGTTTGAACTGGTAGATTTTATGGTACTTGTGGAAAAGAGGCGTCGCTCGCCATCCAAGAGATCAGAAGGAGACATTCTTTCTGAGGGCATGGTCAAGGTGAAAGTTAACGGGCAGATAATGCACACAGTAGCCGAAGGCGATGGTCCAGTTAATGCTCTTGATAATGCGTTGCGCAAAGCCCTGTTGCAACAGTACCCCAGCCTTTCGGTTGTCAAGCTTATAGATTACAAGGTGAGAATACTTGAAGAGAGCACCGGTACAGAGTCCAGGGTGCGAGTGCTGCTGGAATCAACCGATGGTGCTGATCAGTGGAGGACTGTTGGAAGTTCTACCAACATTATCGAAGCCAGCTGGATGGCACTGGCTGATAGTCTGGAGTACTGGCTGGTAAGGCAAAAAAATCAATTTTCAGAAGTGTCCCAGTGACCAAGACTCAAGTACTTCCAGCCACCGTCAGGCAATATGGTTACCAGTGTACCTTTTACCATTTCGCTGGCTGACTTCACCGCCTGGCAGGCAGCAGCTCCTGAAGAAATGCCAGCAAAAATACCCTCAACTTCAAGTAGCTTGCGAGTATATGTTTTTGCTTCAGCGCTGGTACAGATGCAGCGCCTGTCTACAAGGCTGAGGTCCATTACAGCTGGCATATTGGTATCGTCAATGCAGCGCAGTCCCTGTATAGGGTCATTCGCCGGGGGTTCTACTCCAATAACTTTTAAGCCTGAAAAGTTTTGTTTGAAGCGCTGGCTTAAACCTACGATTGTTCCACCGGTGCCAATAGAGCAAACCAGGGTGTCTATTCTGTTAACAGGCAAGTCTTCCAAAATCTCATTGGCAGTGCCGTTATAATGTGCCAGCGGGTTGGAGGGATTGGAAAACTGGTCTAGCATGAAGTACTCTTCGCTGCTTGTGGCCATTTCCCTGGCTTTAGCTATAGCCCCGTTCATTCCCAGATCGCCAGGTGTCAGAATCAGGTTGGCTCCCATTATGCGGATAAGCCTGCGCCGTTCAATACTCATACAATCCGGCATTATGATTGTTACGCGGTAACCTTTAAGGCGCCCTAGCCAGGCAAGGCAAATGCCCGTATTACCACTGGTGGCTTCAATCAGGGTTTTACCGGGTGTCAAATGTCCGGATTTTTCGGCCTCTTCAATCATATATTTAACGATTCGATCTTTAACACTGCCGCTGCCACCGGGGCTCTGGCCTTCAAGCTTGGCAAACATTCGAACATCTGGATTTGGGTTAAGCCGAGAAAGCTCGACCAATGGCGTATGGCCTATACTTTCAATAAGGTTTTTAAAATACACTTTATTTCATCCTTCTGATTATTAGTAGTGTTTATTTGACTTTGATTTAGCCGCGGTGACAAAATAGAACAGTTATTGGATAAACAAAATTATAACATTATCAGCCTTATCGGTGCAGAAACATGGCGGGAGTGGTTTATACTTACAGGTATATCTAGTATAATACTGATATTAGAGTTAGCGATTAAGAGGTAATAAGAAATGTCAAAAGAGATAAAGAGTGCAAAAGAAATTGCCCTGGCCAGGGCCGAAGCTGCTGTAGGGCAAATAACTCAAGAGGATCGCCTTAGATGGCAGTTCGTTCCGGAGGGAGAAAAACTGGCCGCCAGGGTGATTAAAGGTGATGTCAGTATAACAGAGGAGCTTGAAAAAGCAGATCAGCAGGGGCTGGCCTATATAAAACAGGGTGCATTTAAAACTCTTATGTCCAACATCGTATTGCCATCCGGCGAGATTGAAAAAAACAATACACTGAAAGCCATTGATGCAATCACGGAACTTGTCGAAGATCGCCATGCAGTTGAAGCTGTTGTTAAAAATATAAAAAACCTGCTTGATCATTATGAAACACATGGCCAGAAACAGAAGCAGCAGGCTCTGGAACAACTCAAACATGAATACAGTCGTAAAGTCCAGCAGGCATTGGAGCAACAGCTTGGATCGTCTGCGTCTGGCATGAATGCAGATGTTGAAAACCTGCCGCAATTCAAGGAAGAAAAAAGAAACCTGGAAGCACAGTTTGACGGGCAGTATCAGAGCTTGCTTGATGAATACAAGCAGGAGTTAAAAGACATCGGCTAGGAAAGGGGGAATATGGATTTTAAGGATGAAAGAATAGCCGAGGCAGTAAAGGAAACCATGATATTGAGGCCTCCAAAGCAATTGCTGGACACGTTTGGTATAACCAGTATTGGTTACTATATGGTAACCTCGCCAACTTATGCTGAAATTGATAAGCACTCGGAAGAAACTGTGGTCAGGAAAGGCAGGGTTATTGCCAATCGGCCTCGTGTTGTTACCCCTTATTATCTTTCCAGGCTGGAAGGTTTCAGCGATGATGCAAGGCATTATTTTGAAACGCTGATGAGCCAGCATGGGCCAAATGTCCCGGGCATATATTATACTTATCGTAATGAGCCCGGTGAATTGAGCATAGTTTCTGAAAGTATGCAGATGGTAGTTGAAAACCTGAATTCAGAAATAGAAAAAAATAACGATCCGTTAATGGCAATAATTAAAGGGCGTGATGATTTGTGGGATGTTTCCTTGCTTAAATTTATTCACCAGATAACATCTCATTCGATGAAGGGAAATCTTGCCCAGATGCAATCACGCGGGTTGCTGGATGTAGATTCTTCCGGGGTGCCTTTGGAAGCAAGGGTCAGCATAGAAGAAATGTTTAACAGAGTTCAAGAGGGAGAGCTAGAGCCCCGGGACTTAAAGGATGAGCTTGACCATTGGGGTTTATTTGAGGACTACCAGGACAGGTTTTTTTCCTTATTTCAGCCTGCAAAGATAAGGCGTCGGTAGCTTTAAAAATGTGCAGATAGGGAATAAAGCTAATGAAAACGATAACTATAGAATCACGAGATATATCAGAAGCATGGTTTTTATGCCTGCGTAAAGTTATTGAGCATGGTTATGAGTATTTAATCGAGCGAGGCAGTTATTCAGGCCAGAAACGTAAGGAGCTGGATTTTGTCCAGATAAAGATAACCAATCCAGCAAACAGGCCAATCACCCCTGATGTGCCGGCCGGTGTTCCACCGCCCACTACGATGGAATATATTGAGAGTTATTTACCTTATTTGATGACTGCCAAGCGCGCAGAGGGTGAACAGTATACCTATGGTCAATTTCTTGAACACCAGATAGGGGAAGTTATCCGAATGTATAAGCAAGAAGGCTTTAACACCAATCAAGCATACATGTCGGTAGGGGATGATCATTCAATCTACCTGGAAGACCCTCCATGCCTTAGAGGCATCGATACCCGTGTCAGGTATGGTAAGTTGCATTTCATTTGCTATTTTCGATCCTGGGACCTTTGGGCCGGCTTTCCTTCTAACCTCGCGGCCCTTCAATTATTGAAAGAATATATTGGCTCTGAATTAGGTGTGGAGGATGGCGAGATGATAGCTGTCAGCAAGGGGCTGCATCTATATGACTATTGCTGGGAACTTGCGGCAGTAGCCTGCGGTATAGGTGATGCATCAAATGCAGGTTGCTCTTAAAAAAATTATCACAGCCAAATGTAATAAGCCTGCAGCAGTAATAATTCTAATTCCGTTATTATGTCTTAATCTTACCTCATGTTTTCATCAGTCGAGATACGACCATGAAATAAGCAGAATAATTGACCCTTATGTATTTTCAATTACTTCATGGCAGATAACTGCTATTTCCCAGGAATTCGATGACTGGTTGTTTGGTGAGGATATAGATGCCGTTGAAGGCACTCTCATTGTAAGGGAGTACTTTAACAATGTAGAGCAAAAAAATAATCTGCTAAGGACCATAATTATGGTTCGAGATGGATTGATAGATGCAGATTTAAACCTTTTGGAAAAGCAACTGGAAGCTGTTAATAATCGAAATATAGAGATTCTCCCCGTAGTTGAGGAAACTCTTTCACTGCAGATACAATCTGTACTTAAAGAAGAAGGGATAATTAACCCTTCAAAAACTCTTTCAAGCTTTGATTTTATTTTCCCTCCGGTCAGTTTTATTATACAGCAACCACCACATTTACTGGTCGTGTCTCCTCGTGATGAGATAAATCGATTGAGGGACATAACTCTAATTCAGGGCCTAAGCGATAAGGAAAAAGAAGCTATCGAGGAAGAGATAAGACAGCTTGGGCTCTCAGCGCTGGTCGTCAGGCTGGGTGGAATCGCAACATTTCCGGCTTTTGTTGCTGAACGTGCATCAATTAAAGGCACGCTGGAAATTGCCATAGAAGAATGGTTTCACCAGTATCTATTTTTTAAGCCGCTGGGCTTTCTTTACGGTTTACATGTGACCGGACTGATACAGGATTATGAAATCGCTACAATAAATGAAGCGTTTGCAGGTATAGTTAGCCATGAAATTGCTGGAAAAGTTTACCAGAAATACTATCAGCAAAGTGCCCCTTCTTAGAATCACGCTTCACCATCTCCAGGCAAAGAGGAGCAGCAATCCTTTGACTTTCATTCCCAGATGCGACAAATCCGCCTTAAAGTGGATGAATACCTGGCTGAGGGAAAGGTGGATGAAGCAGAGGAATACATGGAAGAAAAGCGTTTATATATGGCCTCTCACGGCTATGTAATCCGGAAACTCAATCAGGCTTTTTTTGCATTCCATGGTACATATGCCGCCTCTCCTATTTCGGTCAGCCCTATTGGGCCCGGCCTGAGAGAGTTGAGGGGAGAAAGCGCTATGCTTAAAGACTTTGTAGAAAAAGTTTCTCAAATGACAGATAGCGAGGAAATAATAAAAGCTGCTCCCGAAGTTAATTAAATACCACCACAACCGACAATACTTTTTACAGAGCCTTTAACTGGGAGGGATAATTATAAAATTCATTCAGGGCAATATGTTAGTGTTGCCACAATGAGGGCATTTAACCCGGTTGCCTTTGAAGTCCGGAGGGGTTTTGAGGCGGGCGCCGCATTTACAATTGATGGTTTTATAGTTGTTTAGTTTCCAGAGGGCATCCGATGTTTCGCGGGCACGCTTGATTTCGCTGGAGGTATCTTCTACCCGGGGCGGCTTCTTTGGTTTTGATTGAGCCGTCCGAGTTCCACCTTCAGGAACAGCACCCATGGCTGAAGGTGGAATGACAGAACCGCCACCACGGTGAACTTTAGAATAGGCAGCGTTATAATCTGCAAAGGTTGCTCCACCCATAGAACGTAGTATGCGGACTCTTTCGGAAACCGGTGGATGAGTGCTGGTAAGATTGGAGGCTGGCTTACTCTTTTTTCGGAAAGGGTTCATGATATACATAGGGGCCGTAGCCTGGTTGGCGGATTTGAGCGGCTCGGTAGACCCCGAGATCTTCTCTAGGGCCGAAGCCAGACCTTCTGGATACCGGGTATAAGCGGCGCCACTGGCATCAGCCAGGTACTCACGCTTTCGTGATACGGCAAAATAAATTAACTGTGCAAAAATTGGGGCCAGGATAACCAGTAGTAACGCAATTATTAAAATAATGGCCTGAGCTCCAACACCCCCACCAGAACCCCGGCGGCCACCAGCACCACCAAAAATCATCATCCTTGATGCGTACCAGGAGAGTATAACAATAGTGCCAAGCATAACAGAGCAAACTGTCATCAGCAGAACGTCCCGGTTTTTGATGTGAGCCATTTCATGGGCGATGACGCCCTGAAGCTCATCGCGATTAAGCTTTGCCAGCAAGCCTGCAGTAACAGCAACAGCTGCTTTGTCCTTATTCCGGCCGATGGCAAAGGCGTTCATGGCCTGGTCGTCTATGATATACACACCAGGCATCTTTTCAAGCCCGGAGGCGATTTTCATTTCCTCTACAACGTTGTAGAGACGGGGGTGGTCATCGGGGCCAATTTTGCGTGCCTTGTGAAGAGCCAGCAGAATGTTGTCCCCCTGAAAAAAGGTAACCAGGTTCATTATCAACCATACTGCCAGGGCGACAGCTATTCCACCTATGCCGGTATCAAAAAAATAAAAACCCAGTGCATAGCCAAGACCCAGTAATACAAGGCCCATGGCGATGACAAGCACCACCGAACGCATCTGGTTGGAGCGTATCTGTTCCCACATTATTTCAAGCAACTCTCCAGTTTAAGAAATATTCAAGAAAAACTAACTTTAGGAGCTTCTCTTTCAGTAGCTACTTTAACCTCAAAGTACTCTCCGTATTTAAAGCCAAACATTGAAGCAATAATATTTGAAGGGAATACCTGCGTCTTATTGTTGTAACGCAGTACGGAATCATTATAAAACTGGCGTGAGAAGCTAATCTTGTTTTCAGTGCTGGTTAGTTCTTCCTGCAGAGCCAGAAAGTTCTGGTTGGCTTTCAGGTCCGGGTAAGCTTCAGAGACAGCCAGTAAACGGGTCAGGGCCGAACTTAGCTCGCCCTCAGCTTTGGCGCGGCTTTCTGCGCCGGCATTGGTCATGCTTTGAGCTGCAGCACGGGCCTTGGTTACTGCTTCAAGGGTTTCACGCTCGTGCTTCATATAACCCTTAACGGTTTCTATCAGGTTGGGGATCAGGTCGTAGCGCCGCTTTAACTGAACGTCTATTTGAGCCCAGGCATTTTTAACTTCATTTCGAAGCCTTACCAGCCGGTTGTACATCGAAACAACTAAAAAGATAAGGACCACCAGAACAGCCAGGAGAATCCATAGCCACAGTAAATCCATTAAACACCTCCAAAAATATTAAGTATTGCCCTCAGCTTCAAAAAATTCACCCAGGAAGGAAATAAGCTCCTGCTCGCTGCAGTATTCTGATCTTACATCATGCTTTTGACTGGTTACAAGGCTCAAGATATCCTCTCTGTCAAACCAGATTCCATGATCATTGGGACAAAGGTCGACCAGTATTTCCGGGGAGTAGCCGAGGTTATGCTTTTGCATACGGCGATGACATTCCGGGCATTTCCGTTTATTTTCCCCGGTTTCAGCCTGGGGTTGATGTAATAAGCGTTCCAGAAGATCAATTGAATTTTCAAGCTCCATGGAACGCAGCAACAGGTCAAGTTCCCCTCTGTCAAACCAGGAACCATGACAAAACTGACAATAATCAAGTTCTATGTCGTGGTACTCAACCACGATCATGCTTTCTCGGCATGCAGGGCATTTCAATTCGTGTCAGCACCATCTTTCTGATTGATTGTAATAACTAAGTTTACCCATACACTTGTATTTGTGTCAACATTGGATGGAGGCAGGTCATTCGCTTCGGTTAAATGACCATACTGCCAGTGACATTAGTAAAAGGCCAAAGGCGCCAACTACCAGCAGGTTGTCAATTATTCTCATGGTATGACCCAGGACAGTAACCCCGATAATTGAAGTATCTCCGAAACCGAGAAATACCTGTCGTATGGCATCTACTCCGTACGTAAGTGGATTAACTTTGGCGATTATTCCCATTATTCGGGGAACTTCGTCTACCGGATAAAATACACCTGCGAGAAAAATCAGTGGCATGATCAATAACTGTATTATTACCTGAAAACCTTGCTGAGAATGCATTCTGGATGCTACCAGGAGACCAAGGCTGGCTATAGAAATTGAAACAATAAAGAGTATCGGTATTAAAGCCAGTATGGTTACCAGGCTAACAGGAACACCAATTAAAGGTGCCAGAACCAGCATAATGGTCCCCTGAAGAATGGCAACCACAGCACTACCGGTAGCTTTACCCAGCAATATGCCACGGCGGTCGAGAGGGGAAACCATTATTTCTTTAAGAAAACCAAATTCTCTGTCCCAGACAATGGAAAGGCCTGACATAAGTGAATTCATGAGAACGGTCATGGCTATGATTCCTGGATAAATAAATTGAACATATTCGATTCCGGGTTCGAGCGTGCCGATCATTCGGCTGAAGCCGGCACCAAATACCACTAAAAATACCAGAGGCATTGCAAAGGATGAAAATAGGCGCGACCTTTCCTGAATAAAGCGGAGCAATTCCCTGTAAGAGACAACCCATATTCCTCTAATGAAGCTGTCCATTTTATTTTCCGTGCCCCCTGCGTTTGGCAAATTGCTTGAGGTGGTCTTTAAAACCGGCTTCCTCTTCACGGATGGTGTGGCCGGTAAGTTTTAAAAAAACATCATCCAGGGTAGGACGGCGAATGTTAATGGAAATCAGCCGGCTCTCAAAATCATTGAGTAATCCAGCAGCAAACCTTTCTCCCTGGGGGATGCTGAAAGATATACTGCCGTTATCAAGTTTGGGCTCAATATTGTATTTTTGTTTTAGCTCAAGACAGGCGGCATTATTGTTGTCAGCTTCCAGGGTGATCAGGTCTCCGCCTACCCTCCCCTTCAGGTTTTTAGGTGTATCCAGGGCAATAATTTCGCCATGATCAATTATTGAAATTCGGTGGCAATTCTCAGCCTCATCCATGTAATGTGTAGTTAAAAAAATGGTGAGATTGTGATTATGCTGAAGTTCTAAAATGTGTTTCCAGATGTGGCGGCGCGTTTGAGGGTCCAGGCCGAGAGTTGGTTCATCAAGGAACAGAACTTGAGGTTTATGAAGTAAGCCCCGGGCAATTTCAAGCCTTCTTTTCATGCCGCCCGAAAAAGTGCTAACTTTACTTTTACGCCTGTTTTCGAGGTCTACCAGGTCGAGCAGGTAATCGATACGTTTTCGCCTTTCATTTCGAGGTATATTGTAGGCGTAGGCGTGAAATAAAAGGTTTTGCTCGGCAGTCAAGTATTCATCCAGTGATGGGTCCTGGAAAACAAGGCCTATTGAGGCCCTGACATGGTTGCGCTGAGTGATGATATCATAACCATTCACGCTGGCCGTGCCCGAACTGGGCTTTAGCAGTGTGCAAAGCATGTTTATGGTGGTTGATTTGCCGGCGCCATTTGGCCCGAGGAAGCCAAAGATTTCACCACGTTTTACTTCAAATGAAACTTTGCTAACGGCTCTTATTGAATTGAAGTGTCGTGATAGGTTATCTACGTTTATAATCGGCAAAAATATAATCCCTGGAATGCATAATCCATGTATAGAAAAAAGTTACAAAAGCAACGTATACTCATTATAGCAGGGTCGGGCTAAATACTGAATTAGAATATCACATATATAAAAAGCAGATAAACTTTCAAACACACCCGGGCATTTTGGCCTGTTGCTAAACAACTCGTATAATGTAGACGTGATAATACAAAACAAAAACGAACTGGCTTTATCGCCAGCACGGTGGCGAGCTATTAACATCATTGAAGCAGGAATAGACCGGGTTATGCCTGTGCACGTTATGCAGGAGAGCATTAAGTACAGCCGTGAGAATAAGATGCTTGCCGTCAAAGGCAAGCATAAATATTGCCTCCAGGAAGGAAGAGTTTTTGTAATTGGTGGCGGCAAAGCCAGTGGACGAATGGCTGAAGTACTGGAAAATATTATGGGTAATGAAGTCATCGAAGACGGTATTGTTAACTGCAAGGAAGGGCATTATAAAACTTCCAAAATCAAGATAAACACTGCCCGGCACCCTGTGCCCGATGAAAAAGGCATGGCTGGAGTAAAAGAAATGCTTGAACTCAAGAACCGTCATTCTATTGGTGCTCGCGATCTGGTCATTTGCCTTGTATCAGGGGGAGGTTCGGCGCTTCTGCCCCTTCCGGTTGAAGGGATAAGCCTTGAAGATAAACAACTGGTAAACAGGTTGCTTATAAATAGCGGAGCAGGCATACAGGAAATAAATGCGGTTATAAAACACCTTTCAGCAGTTAAAGGCGGCCGGCTGGCAGAGCATTTTGAGCCGGCTACAGTTGTATCGCTTATAATATCAGACGTTATTGGTAACAACCCCTCTGTTATTGCCTCCGGGGTGACTGCGCCGGATTACTCAACCTTTTTCGATGCTGTCAGGGTATTAAAAAAGTACGAGTTAATACCCGTTCTTCCTCAGGGGGTGATGCAGTATATATTTAGGGGTCTGAGAGGAATAAAGCCGGAAACCCCTAAAAAACTGGAGAACGTGTTCAATCATATTATTGCCGACAACCGCATGGCGCTGGAGGCCATCAAACACAAAGCCGTTTCTTCAGGGTATAAGACAAAAATAATAACTACTTCTCAAACCGGGGATACCACTCAGGTAGCCATAAATAGAGCAAATGAAATAAAGGCAGGGAAATTCAAGCCTTACAATGCACTGTTAATCGGGGGCGAAACGACTAACAGGTTGCCCGAGCAGAGAGGGAGGGGTGGCCGGAATCAGCACTATGCGGTTGTATCCATGCAGGCTTTGAGTGATTATGAGGGTGACTGGCTGGTGGCTGCTGTTGCCACTGATGGTTGTGATTATATTGAAGGTGTTGGTGGGGCGGTATTAGATAATCTTTCGGTAGAAAAAGCAAGGGAAATGAAGCTTGAGTTGCGACCCTATATCGAATATTACGACAGTTATGGTTTTTTAAAGCGGCTTCAGGATGGCCTTATTAAAACACCGGATACCGGCACAAACGTTTCCGATATTATTTTGTACCTGTTTGAATAGCATAGACCCGGTCAGGGCTAAAAGAATAACTCGTTTATTTACCGGTTTCTGAAATACGCCTGGGGCGCCTGGCGATTGCATAAATCAATGCACCTATCAGCTGGGTAAATATAATAATGATAACCCAAAGCAGTCTTTCATTATTGTTCTGCTCATAAAGTGCAGCTTCTACCAGCATGGCTATCCAGAATAACATGATAAAAACGCCGGCGGCGATTGCAATTTGTATAAAAACAGCTGTAAAAGGATCCTGCTGGGTTATCAGTCCAATTATAAGAGTAAGGGAAACTACCGCTCCCAGTACAGAAAGAATAATTGCAAAGGATTTCATCAGCCAGTCTTTACCACGCTTAAAAACAAAAATTCCCGCAACTCCAAGCCCTATAGCTATCAGTATGATGAAAAAAAATACTACAATGCCCACAAAATGCATAATGTATTAACCCCCGTTTGCTTCCAGGATAATTAAAAGAATTCTAGCCCCCGGAATGATTCTTTGCAAGTTTTATATTTTAAGAAGAGCAAGGGCTTAAGAGACCGCCATGAACACTGTTGCCAGATGAAAGAGGGCACCAGCCAGAATAAAAAGATGGAATATTTCGTGAAAGCCGAAAAAACCTGGCAAAGGATTGGGTTTTTTAATAGCATATATAATAGCGCCGACGCTGTAAGAAACACCACCTGCAACCAGCAGCAAAAGTTCAATGGTTGAAATTACGGGCCAAAGCTGGGAAATAAATATTACCACCATCCATCCCATTAAAAGGTAAATTATAACCGAAAGGATGCGGGGGGCTTTGATGAAAAACAGCTTGAAGAATAACCCGAATATTACCAGGCCCCATTGTAATCCTAAAATAGACCATAACCAGGCCCCGTCAAGATATGCATATGCCAGAGGGGTGTAGGTTCCGGCAATCATGATGTAAATGGCCGTATGATCAAGCTTGCGCCAGATACTGGTACTGGTTTCGGTGCGTTTAAAGGCATGGTATAAAGCGCTTGATGCGAAGAGGTTGATTGCGCTTAAACCGTAAATCAGGGAGACAAAAAGATAGTCCCACCTGCCCCACGTAACAGCCAGTAATGCTACCAGTCCGGTGCCAGCAATAATAGCTCCCAGGAAATGGGAATAGAATGAAAACCGTTCATTTTGATTAATGGTGATTGGAAAACCCTCTGGCGATCATCAGTTAATTGTTAAATGATAACTCATTTGTGCACATAAATGCTAATTAATAAAAACCCTGCTTTGGGGTAGCAGGGTTTTTATTTTAACACCAGGGTAAAACTATAATTATCCCGTTTTCTTAATGCCCTTAATGCGCTCACAAAGGTCCTTGTAACGCCTGGTGCTCTGTTCAACAATTTCAGGCGGTACATTCGGGAAAGGTTTATTCTTATTCCAGCTGGTTTGGAGCAACCAGGCTTTAAGGCTCTGTAGTTCATAGCTGTAATGGGTGCGGCCAACACGGTAACCGCGCATGTCCCAATAACAGGCATTTTCAGGGGACAGTAGATCGTTGTTAACTTCCAGTTTTCCATTAATAAGCCCGAAGCCAATTTTCATATTGGCAATGTAAAAGCCGGCCGGTATTCTGGAATATCTCTGGGCCTGGTTATATATTGCGATGCTTTTCTCTTTGATTTCCCGGGCGATTTTTTCACCGGTAATTTCACTGAGTTCGGCATCAGAAATATCAACAATAGAACCGTCGCCGGTTATTTTGGTTAATTTTAGAACCTGTCCGGGTATTGACTGACTTTCTAAAAGGCCGTTTATAATCCTTTTACCAAAAACAGTACCATTATCGCGGTATTCTTTCCATGCTGGACCGGTAAGAAACCCCCATACTTCTGCTTCAACAGGTAGCGGTTCGGCTTTTTTAAATACTATAGATCTCTCAGCAAGATAGTCAGGGTACTCAAACCTTTTCTCTTCATCAAGATAATCATCCAGGCTGGAAGGTTCGGTAATTAACTGCTTAAAGGTGTTTAGCAGTGTGTGCCTTGTCTTTTGTAGCCAAAAACTGGTTATCTGGGCACAGAAACGCCCTTTATCCAGCAGTCCATAAGGCATTGTGGTCCCAAAAACATTAACTCTGTCGGTAAACACCTTTAAATAGTATTCGCCTAGGTCAAATATATCACTATCGTTTACCCTGCCGACCAATGGAAGTGGCAAACCAGCCTCCATAAGTGGCTGAGGTCCAGCTGGTGCCTCCGGCGCAACTACATCTTCATTCGGTTGAGTTGTAGTTGCATCCATGGCTTCAAGAGGCGAGTTAACCTCTGCATTTTCAGCACTGGATGCTTCACTAGAAAAAGATTGTTGAATGTTATCAGGTCTTTCAGTTTCCATTATAAAATCCCTTTCTCTTATAAAATTTTCATTCAAATATAAATCAGCCGGCTCAGTAATCAAGAATTAAAATCCAAACCGACCAATGTCAATTGCATTTGAGTTTTGTTTTTAACATTCTATAACAATTATTCTTTATCAGCAAACAAAATTTTTCTCAAGGCTAAACAGGGTGAAATAGAGGTCTGAAAAGTTGACAGGGGTAAGGGTAGTTGGTAGAATGGCGCTGCTATGCAAGGAGCTCTGAGCTGAAAAGCATATGTTCTACTTCGTTTATGAGGTAATGGATATATGGTGGCGGTAAAAGTTACCTGCAAAGACCTCATTTCTAAGCTTTAGTTACTTCATCCAAAAGTATCGCTTTTTTCAGCAATACGTGGCCGGTAAAAGTCCAGTATTTTAGCAACTTCGCGCTTTTAACTTTTAGCAAATTTATACAAAGGAGACGTATATTGTTTTTTAACACATTAATTTGTAATCCGAAGCAGATAAATAATGGAGGAATTAGTTTTGATTGCCGTTAACAGGGGGCTTGAAGGCGGGAAATACCGGCCACTTTCGCCCCACGGCATAAAGCGCATGCATAAATCTGTCATGCGCATAATTGAAGAGGTGGGTTTTGAGGTGCACGCACCACAAGGCATCGAGCTGTTTAAAAAAGCCGGCGCAATTGTGGATGAGGAACGAAAACTGGTAAAAGTTCCAGCGGAAAAGGCTATTGAGATAATTAATCGTGCACCTTCAAAAGTAAAACTTTGCGGCCAGGAAAAAAAGCACGACGCTGTTCTGGGTGGAAAGAAAGTTTTTACCGGAACCGGTGGGACAGCATTGCATATTTATGAACCTGCTACCGGAAACAGGCGAAAGGCAACGCTAGAGGATTTAATTAATATATCCCAGCTGGTAGATAATCTGGACAATATCCATATACTGCTTTTGCCTACATATCCGAATGAGATGGCGGTTGAGGATATCGACGTAAACCGATTTTTTGCCGGGTTGAATAATACCGGTAAACATGTGATGGGCGGCGTGTACACACAAAAAGGCCTACAGGATGTCATAAAAATGGCAGAGATAGTGGCTGGTTCTCCTGAAGCCCTCAGGCAGAGGCCTGTTATTTCAGTGATCGCCTGTTGCATCAGCCCTCTTCGAATCGATGAACAGTACGGTAGTTTTATGATGGAAGTTGCCAGTAGGGGTATCCCGCTGGTTTGTCCGGCAGAGCCACTGTGTGGTACTACATCGCCTATAACCCTGGCAGGCAATGTTGCTATTCAGGTAGCTGATTCATTGGCCGGAGTAATGCTGGCACAGCTGGTTAATCCGGGCTGCCCGGTTATCTTTGGCTCGGTGGCTTCAAGCTCTGATTTGAGTGATTTTAAATATATCACCGGTTCGGTGGAAATGGGCCTGTTAAATGCTGCAGGTGCCCAGATGGCCCAATTTTATCGTTTGCCATTTTATTCAACCGGTGGCATGAGTGATTCCAAAACGCTTGATGCACAAGCCGGTTATGAATCAGCCATAACGGCGTTATTATGCGCTTTATCAGGAGCTAACTTTATTCATGACAGTGCCGGCCTGATGGAGTTTGCCATGACAGCATGTTATGAAAAATACATAATCGACAATGAAATTCTTGGCATGGTAATGAGGGCGGTTAAAGGCATCGAGGTTAATGATGAAACTGTTCCCTTCGAATTGATTAAAGAAATGGGGCCGGGAGGCAATTTTGTATGCGCCAAGCACACCCGGCGCTATATGCGCTCCGAGCATTATAAGCCTACCTTGAGCGACCGAAGCACACGGGATAACTGGAAATCAAATGGGGCCAGGGACATTTCAGCCAGGGCAACTGAAAGGGTTGAGTATATATTAGCAGGCAAGGGTTATCGGCTGCCTGCTGAAATTCAAGAGAAAATAATAGCAAATATTCCCAATATTGAGGTTAAGTGATGATAATTATCGGAGAAAACATTAATGCTACCCGTAAATCAGTATCTCAAGCAATAAAAAGCCGGAACGAGGATTTTATTGCAGGACTGGCGCAGGAACAAAAAGCGGCCGGAGCAAACTTTATAGATGTTAACGCCGGATCAGGTTATTCAAAACAAAGTGAAAAAATTGAAGCTATAGAGTGGCTGGTAGATATTGTCCAGCAGGCTGTTGAAACGCCGCTGGTTATTGACAGCGATGAGCCGGATGTGATTAGCGCCGCACTTGGAAAATACCGGGGTGAAAAGTGCCTCATCAATTCGGTAACGGCGGAGGAGGAAAAGCTGGAAGTCGTTGGCAAGTTAGCTGTTGAGCGTAATGCCGGGCTCATTGCCCTGGCTATGGGTGAAAGCGGCATTCCCGATACTACTGAAGAGCGGCTTAAATATTGCAGTATTATCATGGAGAACCTGGTTAAAAAAGGTTTCGAGCCAGGCAATATTTATTTTGACCCACTGGTGATTCCGGTTTCTGTTGATCAGGCGCAGGCCAAAGTTACCCTTGATACAATTACTGAAATAAAGAGAGAATTGCAAGGCGCTAAAACTGTAATGGGGTTGAGTAACATTTCCTTTGGGCTGCCAGGGCGCCGTTTAATTAACCGTACTTTTCTTTCAATGGCGTCATGGGCAGGTCTGGATGCAGCCATTCTAGATCCCCTGGATGTTAAGATAATGAGCGTTGCCAAGGCAGCCGATGTGTTGACGGGCGCCGATAAGTTTTGCCGGCGATACAGCAGGGCACATCGACAGGGAAAATTAGATAGATAATATACTCAAATGATTTTACATAAAGGAGGTTCAGGCTAATGCCAAGGGAGGGGATTTTAATACGCAAACCGCTAGAAAGATTAACGGTTGATGAAATCAAGAACATCCACCATGCTTCACTGGATGTATTAAAAGATCCGGGAATAACATGTTATAACGCAAAAGCAGCGGAAATCTTTAAATCTGCCGGAGCATCCGTTGAAAGGGTGGAAGGGTCGGATAACCCGTGTTGGAATGTAAGCATACCTGCTGAAATAGTTAATGAAGCACTGAGGTTGGCTCCCAGGGAAATCAAACTGGGCGCAAGAGATGAGAACAATGCACTGATAATGAAAGGTGACGAGCCAAGAGTCCATCTTGTCAGTGGTTCCGAAACAAATATATGGCTGGATACTGATTTCAAAACGTATGTTAGCAAGGAAAACCCTGACGATGAAGTTGAATTGCCCGTATTTAACTCGAAAAGGGGAACAGTAGAAGACCTGGCAAAATCTGCCCATTTAGCCGAACAGCTTGAAACATTGGACGGGTTTATCCGCCCGGTAAACATTCAGGATAAAGAAATTAATAATTCAAACAAAGATGTCAACAAGTTTTTTGCATCATTAAATAATACAACCAAGCATGTTATGGCGGGGCTTACCAGCCTGGAAGAACTTGAAAACGTAGTGCGAATGGCCGAGCTTGTCGCCGGCGGGCCGGACAAGTTTAAAAACAATCATGTTATTTCCTTTATCACCTGTCTTGTAAAAAGCCCGATGCAAATGGTTAACGATACTACTCAGACTCTAATCGAGCTTTGCAGTCGTGGCTTGCCGCTGGTGGTTTCCTCTTCACCTCAGGCTGGCACTACCGCACCGCCGACAGAAGCCGGCATCATTGTGCAAATAAATGCCGAGGTGCTGGCAGGCATCACTCTTTCCCAGCTGGTCAATTCTGGCACGCCGGTGCTTTATGGTTGTGTACCGGTTCGTGCCCGGCTGGATAATTTAAATGATGCCTATAGCGCTCCGGAAACTGCTTTTTACAATATCGACTGTGTCCAGCTTGCCCGGTATTATCAAATACCCT
>PUOQ01000102.1 GCA_003552785.1 Dehalococcoidia bacterium | reverse complement strand
TGGGTTTCTTCTCGGTAATGTCAGAAGGTTGCCCCTTCAGACAGCACGTAATGGCCGGCGAAGGTCACCTGTCGGGTATTTTATATCTGGTGGTCGCGCTTTTTGGTATAATGTTTTTTAATATAGTAATTACTCCTTACTTGCAGCTTTTGACCCTGATAGGGTAAAGGTCAAAATTTTCTAAATATTATAAAACCCTGCTTCCAAAGAAATCCATGGAAGCAGGGTTATATTTTACATAATATTGATTATTTTTATTTTTTGGTATTTTTTGCCAATTATATATTGACACCGGTTATACGGTAAGGTAATCTCAAAAGACAGTTATTTTTCTGGCTCCAGCACACATTTTAGCAATTACACAAGGTTGTTATATTTGAGCTATTGCCCTGAGGAGGTATATATGGCCAAGAAAACGGAGCCCGCACAAGATCCATCAGAACAGGCACCACCACCCCCGAAAATCATGACCAGGCCTCTGCCCCGCATACTCGATGAAATGGAGGATAGTATTCGCGCCGCTTTTGAAGCAGCAAGGAGGGCTGAAAATGCTGCCCAGGTTGCAGGCAAAGCTGCCAGCGAAGCAACGTCTGCTTCTGAACATGCCGAAGCCACTGCTTTAAAAGCTTCCAGGGAAACAGAAGAGGCAACTGAAGCTTTCAAAAAGACAGCGGCCGAGGAAGCTCGTAAAGCTGAAGAAGCCAGCCATGAAGCTATAGCCAGTGCAGAAGAAGCCGTTAAAAGAGCTGAAGAGGCCGCCCTGAAAGCAGAGGAAACCGCTCGCGCTGCAAAATATGCTGCCGAGGAAGCTACCGTTAAAGCCGAAGAGGTAGAGCTTTCTGCCAGGGAAGCTGCAATCGAAAGTTCTCGCAGGGCAGACGAGGCTGCAATTCGAGCAGATGAGGTAGCTGCACTTTCACGACGCGCAATTGAAGAATCAATTAAGGCTGCCGAAAATTCCGCCAGGCTTGCTGATGAAGCGGCAAAGAACGCCAGAAATGCCGCCAGTGAAGCACTCGAGCAATTGAACCCTGAAACCGCCAGAAAAGCAGATGAAGCCGGGCGTGAATCAAAAAAAGCTGCTTCAAACGCATTCCGAATTTCTGATGAACTTACTCGAAAAGGGGAAATGGCAGAAATATCCGGCGAAGAAGCCGTTATGGCTGCCGGTAAGACCTCTGGAGAGATTGCCAGCCAGACAGAGGAATCCGGCACGGAGGCCAAGAAGGCGGCAGAAAACGCTTTTAAAATTGCACAGAATACGAGAACTAAGGCTGAAGATGCAGACTCGGCTGGGGATGAAGCTCTCGGTGCTGCGATACGCTCGATTGCTGAACAAGCTGCTGCAAAAGCACAGGAATCTGCCAGAATGACAAAGGCATCGCTTGCTAGCGCTATGACTGCCAGTGATGAAGCATTAAAAAGAGCTGATGAAGCTATAACACAGGCTAATATTGCTGCACAAGAAGCATCATCCAAAAAAACTTCAGAATCGATTAGAAAAGCGGAAGATGCCAGTAGAGAAGCCAGTGAAGCGGCCTCTCTTGCAGCCAGGCTGGCATCTGATCTTTCCAGGAAAGCCGATGCTGCGTCTGTTGCAGGAGATGAAGCTATTGAAGCAGGAAAGCATGTAACCGGTACTTTATCAGAACAAACAGGAACCTCTGGCCAGGAAGCCAAAGATGCTGCTGAAAAAGCCAGTGCCCTTGCTGATGAACTAAGCCGGAAGGCCGAAGAAGCAGGTTATGCCAGTGATGACGCCATCAAAGCTGCTATCAGGGCTGCAGGTGAACAGGCTGCCATGAAAGCTGAAGATGCAGCTGAAGCAGCCAGGGCTGCTATCGAAGCCGCACAGCAAACCGCATCTCGCAGTGAAGAAATAGCCAAAGCCGCCCAGGAGGCGGCAGAGGAGGCAATGGCTAAAGCCGAAGAAGCTCTCATCAAAAAGGTGGTAAAGCGTATAACACAATCCGAATGGGCGATATACGTTCTTGTCATTATCTCAAGCCTTATTATAGGCACTGTTTTAATTGCTGTAGCGCTGGCGCAGGGCCTGTAAAACAATTCAAGGGACGGGGAATTGCTTCGCTGCCCTTGATTTGATGGATGGTTTATTGATATAATTTTCCACTAATACACTGAGGATATATAACAAAAGCTCCTCGGACAGGCAAGTTTAGAGGAGCTTTTGTGTGATGTGATTTAAATTGCCTGCTGAAACAGATTTTAACTTAAAACTTGAAGCCATGCGTCATTCAACTGCTCACATAATGGCAGACGCAGTTTTAAGCCTTTTCCCCGATGCAAAGCTTGGAATCGGGCCGTCAATTGAAAATGGTTTTTACTATGATTTTGAGTTGCCGCGACCTTTAAGCCCTGATGACTTACCTGTTATTACGGCCAGAATGAAAGAAATCATCAAGGCCAACCAGCCTTTTATTTATAAAGAGGCAAACCGCAGTGATGCCCGGAAATTATTTAAAAATCAGCCTTATAAACTTGAATTGATTGATGAAATCCCTGATGAAAAAATTGGTCTTTATTCTCATGGAGAATTCGTAGATTTATGCCGCGGGCCACATATTGATACAACCGGCCAAATTAAAGCATTCAAGCTAACAAGTATTGCCGGCGCTTACTGGAAAGGCGACGAAAAAAGGCCCATGCTTCAGCGAATATACGGCCTGGCTTTTACCGACAAGAAACAACTCAACGAACACCTGGAAATGCTAAAAAAGGCGGCTCTAAGGGATCACCGCAAGCTGGGCAAAGAACTTGACCTGTACAGTATTTACGATGAAGCCGGGCCAGGGCTTGTCTGCTGGCATCCGGCCGGTGCTGCTGTGCGCCGTACAATCGAGGATTTCTGGAAACAGGAGCATGATAAAAGGGGTTACAGCGTCTTATATACTCCACATATTGCAAAATTAAACTTGTGGAAAACCAGCGGCCACTGGGATTTTTACCGCGATAATCTCTATAGCCCCATGGTTATCGACGAAGATGAATATCTGATAAAACCAATGAATTGCCTGTATCATATACTGATATACAATTCACACAAGCGCAGTTACCGTGAATTACCGCTGAGGTTCGCTGAGCTGGGAACTGTTTACCGCTATGAACCCTCCGGGACCTTGCACGGAATGTCCAGAGTAAGGGGCTTTACTCAGGATGATTCGCATATTTTCTGCAGATACAATCAACTGGAGGGCGAAGCAGTCCAGGTGCTTGAACTGGCCATGTTCATGATTAAAACTTTTGGATTTGAGAAATACCAGGTTAAACTATCCACCCGACCGGATAAATATGCAGGCACCGATGAAATGTGGGAAAGCGCAACGCAAACACTGAAAGATGCACTTGAGAAAGCTGCAATTGAATACGAAGTTGACCCCGGCGAAGGCGTATTTTATGGTCCAAAAATTGACATCAAATTTGAAGATGCCATGAAACGAGCCTGGCAGGGCCCTACCATCCAAATAGATTTTAACCTCCCCCAGCGTTTTAATGTGAGCTACATAGGCGAAGATGGTCAGGAGCAACCGGCAGCCATGATTCACCGCACTGTGCTGGGCAGCATGGAACGCTTTATGGCTTGCTTAATTGAACATTACGGAGGTGCCTTCCCTTTATGGCTGGCACCTGTGCAGGTGCAGATTTTACCGGTTGCCGACAGGCATCTTGATTATGCAAAAAGAATCGAAGGCAATCTCAGAAAAGAGCTCCTGAGAGTTGAAGTCGACACCAGTTCATCTACCGTTAATCATAAAATACGCCGAGCCCAGATGAAAAAGGTGCCGTGCATGCTAATAGTTGGCGACAAAGAAGTTGATGCCGGCACTGTTTCTGTCCGGTGGCGTAGCGGCGAACAAATTAATAACGTATTGCCAAATAATTTACTTAAAGACATTATTAACAAGGTTAATGAACGAAGCTTATAACGCTGACCTTGATTCGTTTTTATGACTATGTTATAGTCAATTATTGATTCTTAGTCATGGGAGGTAGCAACAAACATAATTAAAGAACTACGTATTAACGAGCGCATCAGGGGCAAAGAAGTAAGAGTGGTCGGAGAAAAGGGAGAACAGCTGGGCATTTTGCCCATTGCCCAGGCCCTTGAGACAGCAAGACGTCAGAATATGGATCTGGTAGAAGTTGCGCCAACAGCAACGCCTACTGTATGCCGCTTGATGGATTACGGTAAGTATAAGTACGATCAGACCAAAAAAGAAAAGGAAGCAAAGAAAAACCAGAAGCAGGCTTTACTGCGTGAAATAAGATTGCGGCCTAAAATTGGCGAGCACGACTTTGAATCTAAAGCTAAAGTTGCTCGCAAGCTTTTAGAAGATGGAGATAAGGTAAAAGTCACTGTAATGTTTCGGGGGCGTGAAAATGCTCATCCGGAGCTTGGTTTAAAGCTAATCGGCCGAATGGCTGAGAGGCTGAGTGATGTTGCCTCGGTTGAAAAATCCGCCGCACGGGAAGGCGGCAGATTGCATGCCATCATTTCACCACTGTCAAGCACTAAAACAAAAGCTAAAGAAGGGATAAAAGAAAAAGATGCCAAAATTAAAGACACACAAAGGAGCTAAGAGCCGTTTTCACATAACCGGTACCGGTAAATTGATGCGTGCAAAGGGGATGAAAAGCCACCTGAGGCGTAAAAAGTCGGCCCGTGTCAAACGTCTGTTTGACGAAACCATACCGGTCAGCCCTGTTGACAGAAAACGGGTTAGCCGTCTCATACCTTACGGGGTTTAACCAGAAAGAGGAGAAGTACATTGAGAGTAAAAAGCGGTGTTACAACACGCAAAAGACATAAGAAAGTATTAGCACTAACCAAAGGTCAAAGAGCCAGCCGCCATTCGCTTTACAGGCGCGCCCATGAAGCCATGCTTCATTCGTTGAGCTATGCATATGCTCACAGGCGTGAGCGAAAGTCAGACATGCGGCGTTTGTGGATCAGCCGTATTAGTGCGGCAGTTCAAAACAACGGCACCAATTACAGTAATTTTATTTACGGCTTAAAGCAAGCCGGAATAGACCTGAACCGGAAAGTTCTGGCAGATATGGCAGTTCAACAACCGGAGGCTTTCTCCCAGCTGGTAGAAATCTCAAAACAATCCGGGTAAATAATCCTTAAGGGGCAGACAAAACCTCATCACAAACGTGGTGAGGTTTTTTATTGGCAGGAAAGTTTTTTAAAATACTAATCAACCAGGGGAAACATGTGAATAACACAGGATCAAACCAAAATGCTTGATTATGGCGTCCCTGGAGGGATTCGAACCCACGACCCGCTGCTTAGAAGGCAGCCGCTCTATCCACTGAGCTACAGGGACGAAAGAAGCGTCTATTAAATTTAACACCTGCCGGATGGTAAAATCAAACTAACTGGATGAACTCCAGATACCAGCGCCCACAAATCCACACAAAATTACTCCTGCGATTGCAGCACCCAGCCACCCCAGCACACTGAGAATAGTAACGATTATGCCAGCGGTAACTACTCCAATGAATATTGAAAGGCTTGCCCATCCCCGGCTCATTCCCAGCAATACCGCTGCCAGCGATCCTGTCCAGGCACCTGTAATTGGTAAAGGAATAGAGACAAAAATTGCAAGGCCGGCTCGTTTTGATTTTTCGATTATGCGGCTCCTCTTTCTGGTGCGGGTAAACAACCAGGTAAAAAACCTGTCAAAAACAGGAAAGCGGCTTAAAACCCTTGAGGCCCCCTCTAAAAAAAGCAAAATGAACGGAACAGGTAAAAAAGTGCCCAGTATTGCCAGAGGCAAAACATAAAACCAGTCCAGTCCCAGGAAATTTATTCCGAAGGGGATTGCGCCTCTTAACTCAATAACAGGCAAAGCAGCAATTACAATAATGACCAGCTCTGAAGCAAAACCCGTAGCCAGCAACCAGTCGCTTATTCTTTCAGCAAACAATAATGCACCGTTTCAAATATATTAGCAAGTTTAGCAAAGGCTCGATATACAGTCAATGTTAAATGGGAGCTTAGTAACTGTCAACTCTTAGTAGGCAGTGAATACAAACACCTCATAATGTATTGATTCCGTATGCAAGTGATTTTAATGATTTAGCCCAGGGGCGCGAAGCATGGGGGCCTGATAGTGAGGGCAAACCTGAGTTAACACGGTTGTAGTAATGAACTGTATCCCGATGCTTGGGTTTTGAAGCCCTCTCAGGTTTTACCAGT
>PUOQ01000033.1 GCA_003552785.1 Dehalococcoidia bacterium | reverse complement strand
GCGGCTTTTTCTGTTTCCTTTTCGGCTTTCACCCGCCGTGTTACATCCCGGTAAATCCATAAATGGTTTATAAGGCAGCCATCATCATAGACAGGGACATAGTCTCTTTCCAAAAATTTACCGTCTTTAGTTTCCAGAAGCTCGAAGTATACCGGTTTGCCATTTTCTACTATAGAGTCGATCCTTTCAACAAAACCATTGGGGTCCTTAAACATGCTTTTCGATTGCCGGGCAGCGTCACGGCAATCGAAACCGGTCAACTGTTCGGGTTCCAAGGGGATTGAGAAGATTTCGCAAAAACCAGCATTGGCAAATTCAATGGTGCGTTCAGTTGTTTCCATTAACAGCCCGCCATGAAAATTATTGACTATAAAGGATAGCTTAAGGCTGTAGTTCTTCAGTTTTTCTTCAGTATTGCCCCCTTCTTTCATTTCTCCTCCCCTTCTATACGATTTTTTTGTTGAAATTGGCCAAAAATTTAGCCGTGTTTAAAAATATTTTCACCCATTATGCTTTTGCCGATAACCAGAGTCAAGACAATAACAGTAATAATCTGGGTTTAATTATAACAAACAGTTGCGACACGGTTAATTCAGAATACAAGACATCTTTGCCAGGAGCGGTCTGGGCCAGAAAGTTTTTCAGAATGAGGAAGAAAGTAATGTAAAGTTTTACAAAAAATAAATGAGGCTAAAGCCTGTTTAAATATCGAGACTCCCCGGCAGGAGTACTTGAAAGCACCGGGGAGTCTATGCGATTAAAAATATATCAAGACTTCAACTGTTAAAAGCCCTTATACAGCACTTTTTAATTGGAGCAAGGGGGCAGGACATAATGATAAAATCTGGCTTTATTGCAAGTGCACCACCTTGATGTTGTCTGGGTTATAACTGTCATCCAGCTCCAGCAATCTTTCTGCCGCAAGGACAGATGCGGATTCATCCGGTCATATTCACCAGAAAGCTATCAGCTTATCTTCAGGCAGCTCAAGAAGCCGCTCATCCAGCATATCACGAGTTATTTCTTCGGACGGCCTGCCGGGGATGTGTAGTGAACCTGGTAGATATCGCTGGTCAAAACGTGCCCATGAATCCGTGTTTACCACCTCTACAGGCTCTCCATCATCAAGCATTTGCCGCAGTTTGGCTTCGGTTATCCTCGGGAATTCGGGCTTCATCATGCCCAGGTCGGCAAGTTCTTCCGGGGAAGGTGGCTTGAATTCTGCCGGTTCTTCAGAAGTGCATGAAAGACTGGCCATTCCCAGGCAAATTACTACAGCCAGGCTGATAAGTAATTTTGCTTTCATATTGTTCAACCTCCTTTTACTTTTTACTATTCTAAAATTGTCAGTAGTAATTCTGAATTAGTAATCTATACCTTCTGTTCCCTCACTGTCTACAATAAGTGGTGGCATATAAGGCCGTTCCACCCTTTGTGTTTCTATAAATGCTTCCTTGAGTTCGTTTATAAAAGGATAAGTATTAATTGCGACGGTCCCTTTTTCGTCGCAGGCCAGGCACGGGACATTACCATCCAGAATATTCACTCTAACCTCAGTTATTTCAGGAATATCAATCATAACACTTGTAGTAAAAAACGTAGTATATGTCTTTTCAATGGTTGAATTAGGCGGTACAACAGCGACAATAAAGCTTCTATCCATGAGTTTACCAGTGGTAAAATCAATCATGCTTGAGGTAATATAACCTGCAGCTTCCTCATTGCCCCTATTCTCAAGTGTCAACTCTATTTCATAAGTATAAACACGATATGCGTCACATCCAGCCAAAAATACCGTCAGCTCGCGGCTTTTTTCGCTTAGTAAATGGACGTCTCTCATGCCGGTGGAAGAAACGTGTCCATCTCCTTCACATACAGGGCACGTGGTTTGAATAAAAGCTGTAGTCGCCAATAAAGGTACCAGGGTGAAAAAAGCTATGTATTTTTTTTGTAATTTGAGTTTATTTATAATATTCATATTGCCACCCCGTCATATTGATAATATATACTATTATACAATATTGTTAACACCAAGTCATCTTTGCTATGTTATAGAAAATTTACCTTATTTTATAATGTACCATAAAACAAAAGAATAGACTAAAGGCAGGTTGAGCCGAGCTCAACCTGCCTTTAGGTTTAAATATTAACGAATGTGAGCACGCATTAACTATGCACAGGCAAGTATGGCGCGCTTGGTCATAACCTTTGTTATCTGGATTTTGTACCGGTTCTCTCCAAGGGCTGTTGAGCCCTGGGTGGCAACATCTCCAGCCTCGGTTGCTGAAGCATCATCGATAGCTTTGCCTTTTATGGCATCTTCAGCTGCAGAAGCCCTGCGCGGTTGAGGGTGAACGCCACCAAGAACTATGCTGGCATCATCTGCGGAGATTACAGCAGCAACGCTTACCAGGGGAAAGTCGATGGATTTGCGGAAAGCAAACTTTACATAAGCGCTTTTTGTGCCGGAAGCCGGTTCAGGTATCTGGATTTCGGTTACGATTTCATCGGCGTCCAGGCTGTTAATCTGCTCGCCTTTGACAACAAAGAAATCAGCAGCATCCCAGGTTTTTTTGTTGGTTGCAATTTTTGCTTTTAAAGCAACCAGTGCCGGGGCTATATCTGACGGGCAAACGTCAACACAGCCGGCAGCGGCGCCAAATATTGAATGGCGCTTATTTATACCAGCAAGAGCATAACACATCCCGGACGGGTCTTTACGTAAGCAGGAAAATGTATTGAGTTCCGCTCGGTAGTATATGCATCGTGGCTTCTGGCAGATATTACCGCCGATGGTGCCGGTGTTGCGTAGCTCGGGGCTGGCCGTGGCTTTGGCAGCCTGGGCCAAAGCGGTGTATTTGTTTTTAACTACGTCGGATTTGGCAATGGCAGTAAGGGTAGTCAGCGCACCGATTTTAAGTGACCCACCTTCTTCACGGATGTAATTCATGTTCGGAATGGTTTTTAAGTTAACCACTTTTTCGGGCGGGTTGAGGGTGCACATACCTTTTAATAACGTTACCAGATCGGTACCGCCGGCTATAGCACGGGCATTTCCCTGGGCGAGGGCAGCTGTTGCGTCGTCAATTGAATTTGCATTCACATGTGTAAAATTATACATTATCTCTCCTCCTAAGCCTTGCCCAGACTCTTGAGAATTACATCTGGGGTACAGGGGCCATGGTTCATGTCTACCCATTTTCCGGTAGCGTTGTGGATAGCGCATAGTATGGCCGAGTAATTGGTAACACAGGGTTCACCAATACCATGTGCTCCATAAGGTCCGGCGGCGTCGTCGGACTCGAAATCCTGGGCAACAAAGTTTTCTCCTTTGAAATCTAATGGCGTGATCATCATGGATTCAGTCCATTGAGTACTCAAGCAGGCAGAAGTGGCCGGATCATAAACATCTCCTGCCAGCAGGGCCTGCCACAACATAAGCTCAATACCGGACCACATTTCTTTGTCAGTGCCCTGTTTAAAGATTGTGCGGCCGGTATCCACGGCATTCCACATGCCGGTTACTTCAACTTCACCGGTGTCGGTATCAACGGCCACTTCTACTGCAGTGCAGGCAGAGCCGTTGCTATTACAGGGTTCACCGATGGGTACGCCACCTACGGAGCGGGACCTCAAAGTCGATCCCCAGCCGTTGCCGGAGCCAGCAGTCGGCGGAGTGCCGGCCATAACCTGGCGGTAGGTGAGCCGGATGGAAGTGTCGCCTTTATAGAATACTTCGCTGTCTTCGGCATCAAGGTCTTCAGGTGTAATACCTTCGATATCCCTGAAACCGTCCTTGGTTATGGCATATTCAAACAATTTTTTGCGTAAATCCATTGCGGCGCTGTAGAAAGCTCCACCGGCACCAGCAGTGAAAGTAGAGCCGGCCTGAATACCTGCATCAAGAGCTGTGTCAGTGTCACCCCATCTACCAAGTCCAACATCTTCATATTTCATGCCCAGGGCTTCGGCTACAACATGGCAGCAGATGGTCGGACCACCTTCACAGCCACGGGCACCGCCAACGTTGGCAAAACAGCGTCCGTCCGGGAGCATGGTTACAATAGCGCCACGTCCGGCTCCGTTGACTCCGCCATGGGAGTCCATGTGGCCGGTGATGGCTATTCCATGCAGTCTTCCATCATCCAAGGGTTTCGTTCCTGGCTTGTGGTATTTGTTGGCATAACCGCTTGCCTGGTGGCACCATTCGAACATATCCTTCAACATCCGGCCTCCCCAGACACGGTTCGGCGGATCAAGGTCCGGGGCGTCATCCGGCAAAAGGTTCTTCATGACGACGTCGTAGGGGTCCATGTCCAACTTCTCTGCCAGCTTGAAAAGGGCAGGATCATAGTTAGCAGCACCGGGAGGGTCATTAACGCAACGCCAGTAACTGCGCCCGGGTGTATTTGTGTTAACACTGGTGACCTGGAAGTTGGCATTGGGTATATCGTAGGTAGTTCTTAAACCAAAATGCACGTTACCAACGGGTGCCCAGGTATGAACACCGCCGTTTCCAAAGAATTTGGCATCAACAGCTACGATCTTTCCGTCTGAATTGGCGCCCCATTTGATTTCGGATTTAAGATCAAACTGGCGTCCGTGTTGCAGCATGCTGCCGTAACGGCCTTTTTCAAATAAAACCGGGGCTCCACCTACAATTTTGGACATTGTAGCAGTAGCAGCTGTGAATATGTCGCCGGCTTTATCTCCGTGACCGGTACCGGTGAAACGGGTGTATACATGAACTTTGTTTGCCGGAAGACCAAGGCCGTTGACAATAGCGTTTTTGGCTCCGAAGACATGCTGTGAGGGTATCCAGCAATAAACATGGTCTCCCACCCACCAGGCTAGAGACTGGTGTGCTTCCATGCAGTTGTGCTGAAAAGTATTTGTCCAATCCTGGTTGGTTTCAAGCACTACATCTGCTGAAGCCATGCCTTCCTCTAAATCGCCGCGTTTGAGATCTGTAACCACGGCATAGTTGCTGTCAGGGCGGACGCCTATAAGTGGAGCGCCATCTCGCATTGATTCATCCGGGTCATAAATACCGGGTCGCTCCTCGTACTCTACATCGATAAGTGTCAGTGCATATCGGGCAGTTTGCGGGTCTTCAGCTATCACGCCGGCGACTTCCTGCCCCCACCAGAAAATGGCTTCATTCCATATTGGAATATCTTCATGGGTAACAACTGCTATGACACCTGGCAAATCCAGAGCCCTTGAAGCATCAACATTCTTAACGACGCCGCGCATTACAGTAGCACCTTTGGACGCAGCGTAATATTTCACCAAAGGCAAGCGGTCAGAAGCAAAATCTGCTTTGCAGGATGCAACAAGATGACCGACTTTATCGTGGTTTTCACTTTTACCTATAACTTTTAGTTCTGGAAGTGCCATTATACTCCTCCTGCTATGGTTGAAACGGTTCTGTGGATATTGCCACAGGCACAAAGATGCCCTGCAACTGCCTCTCGAACTTCATCAAGGGATGGGTTTGGGTTTTCAGCAAGAAGTGCTTTACCGGCCATAATAAAGCCCGGTGTACAAAAACCACACTGAAAGCCTTCTAAATCGTAAAACTTTTGCTGCAGGGGAGAAAGGGTTGTGCCATTTGTTAGGCCATCAGCAGTTTCGATATTTTTACCTGAGCATTCGATAGCAAGAGTGACGCACGCAAAAACGGGCACACCATCAATAAGGACGGTGCAGGTACCACACTGACCGAAGTTGCAACCGATTTTTGTGGCAAAAAGACCAAGCCTGTCTCTAAGGACATATGCGAGGTCCCAGTTGTCCTTGACTTTTACGGTAACGGGTTTTCCATTTACAACAAAAGATACTACACCCGTTTCACCGGACGGAGTCATATAGTTTTCATCAAGGTGCGCTTTCAGGGCATCGAGGCTATCAAATTCCGCGCCATCGTAGGGGCTAATGTATTTGTTAACGGTAACAATATCCTGGTCCAGATAGTTTTCCGTTATATACGCCTCTAGTGCTGATAATGAATCGAACTCCTGGCCATCAAAGGGGCTGACAAATTTGGGGGTGGCGGTAGTAACTGTTACAGTCTTGGTTACTTCATCCCCGTTGCCACAAGCAGAAAGGATAAAGGTTGAGCCAACGGCAGTACCGCCAACTACTATTCCGGCATTTCTTAAAAATTGCCTTCTGGAGATTTGTTTGTTCTCCTGTTTTTCGGACATATCTGTCTTAATCGACCTCCTAATAAATTACCTGGGTCTGGAAAAGGAATGTTCTTGGGCTAACTAATTACTTGTTTGTGTCGGCTGGCATACACCTCCTTTTATTTTATTTTATAAACACCGAGTGGTTGTATTACACTTGAGTACCGGAAGAAATGGTGTAACAAACGTTATCATTGCCGGTTTACTATGACT
>PUOQ01000074.1 GCA_003552785.1 Dehalococcoidia bacterium | reverse complement strand
TGCTAACAACACGTACAGTGAAATATTTAATATTACGTTGTACAAGTTAGCGTATGTTAGATCCAACTAATATAATCCATTTAATCTGTTGTAAAAATGATTTATCCAGCCTGTATAACCGTTCTGCTTTACTTTTAATATAATGGAAATTTTATGACTCTAAAACGAGCTTTGTTATGGGTTAGCGGCCTGGCAGTAATTACTGCCGGTGTTTTTTACCTGGGCAGGGATGAGGTTATTGGCCTGCTTGGCAAGATTGACCCTGTTATTGTTGTTTTATTATTTTTGCTGCAAGTAATCACCCTGGCAATGACCTCATACCAATGGCAAATGCTTCTAAAAAAGTCTGAAGTTCGCATTCCTTTTGTGAAAACTTTCGGCATAAACCTGGCCGGTAATTATATTGAGAGTGTTACACCCTCAGTGAAACTGGGCGGTGAAGCTGCCAGGGTTTATCTGTTCAAGCAACACACCAGTGCTGCATATACGAGAATTGCCGGTATTATGCTGGCGGTAAAATACTATTCACTGCTTCCTTTTGTAATACTTGCAGGCGTTTCTTTTGGCTTTGTGTTATTTATGTTCCAAATGCCTGTTTTTAGTGTGCTGGCGTTTTTCCTTGTGGCGGCGTTCTTTGCAGTGTTTTCCTGGTTCCATCTTAAATACGGTAAGCAATCCATAATTGATAACCATGAAGAACAGGAAATTGATCAAGCGGTCGAAAACGAGAGATTAAACGAACGCCATGGCAAACTAAGCAAGGCATTTTTAAGTGCGAGGGAGCAGATTTATAGAATTAGAAAATTCTCTGTTGTTGCAGCCGGCGATTCCAGGAGCATTACCACACCCAAAACCCGCAAGATGCTTGTCACACTTTCCTTAATTGTGTGGTTGCTGTACCCGGTCAAAGTTTTTATTGTCTCAAGAATGTTGGGCCTTAGCCCTGATGTCGCAACTGTTGTTCTCGCAACATTCAGCGCGTATCTTATTAGTATGTTGCCACTATTGCCAGGAGGCCTGGGCTCCTTCGAGGGAAGCATGGCGATTATATTCTCGCTGAGTGGTTTAACCCCGGCAGAAGGGCTGGCAATAGCCCTTGCGACCAGGCTGGTGACTTTCTGGTTTCCCCTTGCTCTTTCAGCTATGGCAATCTCATGTTTAACATTTTGCAGCAAGCAAAATATAACGATTTTGCCCGAAATAAAGTTATTCAAATCGATAAATCGTAATATCGGCAGGAAGGAAAAAGTACATGAATAATAGCTACTTAAAATTACACTCTAGCTACATCGGTGCAGATTTGCATGGGCAAAAATACCATCATGACAGGAAACAAATACCTTTTTTCAGTATATCTCAAAAAATGGAGGCGATTGCTGCTAGATTTAAACCTGTGTCATTGATTTATTACAAATTGTTCTATCAGAAAATGCTGGAAAAAGAACTTGATATGGCAAACCTTAAACCGCGATCAAATGTTTTGCACATCGGAAGCGGCCACTATCCGTATACTGCTATTTATCTGGCAAAAACGGGGCATACAGTCGAAGCATGGGACTTAGACCCGATGGCAGTCATAGAGTCTCGCCAGATTATTAATAAGCTGGGGATGGAATCGGTAATAAAAGTCCACTGCAAAGACGCCATATCTATCAAGCATTCAAATCATGATGCAATATGGGTTTCTTTAAACGTTAAACCCAAAGAGGTGGTCCTGCAAAATTCACTCAAAGCCCTGAGCAGTGGCGGAGGTTTAATTTACCGTGTTTTACCACGATGGATTTCAAATTCCTCCCGCAGCATTTTTTCTGAAAACAATGAATTAGAGTATGACATCAAGGAATGTTCATCACTTGCCGGAACCAAAAGCATTTTAGTAAAAAGCAGGCACCTAAATATAACCAGGGATTGGCAGCCCGGCATTTCAGGTTGTTTTGACAATATATGCCCGAGTATGATAAAAAATAAAGTTAGTATTCGCTAACTGTTAAAGAGGATATCGTTAGACCTAAATAGTATAATGATTGAGAGTATATGCACCTTTCAAAGTTAGGACCTTCTAAACAGAAGGTAAGGGAATAAAGTAACATGAACACTATACCATCCATAGTTGCCTTGATGGAGAAGAAAAGCGTGACGAGTTCCATGCTAGTTTCTTTGTATTCTGGCCTATACAATGGTGTTATACGCAAAGAAATTAAGCTGGCAGGAATTAACTCAAAAGACAGGGTTTTGAATGTAGGATGTGGAGCAATTCCGTTTACCGCCATTAAGGTAGCAAAATTAACCGGGGCACGGGTTTGGGCGATTGACAGGGATGATAAAGCAGTTGCTGCTGCTTGCGAGTGTATTTCTACTGTAGGCATGCAGGATCTAATCCAAGTAGCAAAACTGGAAGGATGTGAACCGGTTCCCTTTGGCTTTGACGTCGCTCTGGTTGCGTTGCAGGTAGCTCCCAAGAAAGATGTGCTTTTAAACCTGGTTGAGTGCTGCGAGCCTGGAGGAAGGCTGATTTTTCGCAAGCCTCGCAAACGGCTGAAGCATCATTACGATTTTTTGCCGGCTGACCCTGCGCCACTCAAAAATGTAAGGCAGAACCAGTTAACTTTTGAAAGCTCAGTAATGTATGAGGTTAGTTTGTAATGATTGACAAGCGCAAAGGTAATTTGGAAGCATTGATTGCGGCATTAAAAGAAAGGCAGGTAGATTATGGCAGCAACAGAAACAGAAACAATTGATATTGGCCAATTAAATTTTGAAAGTTGTTCCAATGAATGCCAGCCCGGATTCATATCAATCACGGCCGATTGCCTGGATGCTGGAACCTGCGGGCTCATAACGCAACTACCCGAAAACTCCTTGCTGGCACATCTGGGAATAAGGTGTGGTAAAAATCTGCAAATGGTTACCCGGCAGCGCTTCGGTGGCCCCGTGGTAGTTGAGGTTGATGGCCACGTGATAGCTTTAAGCCGAACTCTTTGCCAGGGCATCAAGCTTTCATTTGCTTGCAAATAACGCTTAGTGTGTAATTGATGTCTGAAACAATACTCCTTATGGGTTTGCCCAATGTGGGCAAGAGCGCCCTTTTTAACAGGCTGACAGGGTTGAATGCACAGGTCGCCAATTATGGCGGCACAACAGTAGAGCTCGCTTCAGGTACAATCGCTTTAAAGCAGGGTGATTTCAATCTTATTGATGTGCCAGGTACATATTCCCTGGAAGCCAGCTGCGACGCAGAAAGGGTCGCTGTTGATTTGTTGCAGGCGGGGAAAATATCGAGCAAAGGTAAGCTCCACTGCCATAGCCAGGGTTCGATAAAGGGGGAATTGCAGCGCCCATCAGCAGTTCTTTATGTTCTGGATGCAAATAATCTCGTTAGCAGCCTCTACCTCCTCATGCAGGTGCTTGAGTATAATTTACCCACAGTAGTTGCGTTAAACCGCAACGATCTGGCAAACGAGAAGGGTTATCAGGTAGATGTTAAAGCCCTTGAGAAAGAAATCGGTGTTCCGGTTGTTACAACCTTAGCCGTTAAAGGCACTGGTGTAGAAGAGCTAAAAGAGGCGCTTGGTCAAATAAGCCTTAAATCGAAGACCTCAAAAAAAGAAAGGGCTGTTAAACCACCGGAGTGGCGAAGGATTGAGGATCTCTCCCAAAGAATAATTACCAGGCACGGGCCCACCACAACGAATTTCAGGCAGAAATTGGGGGGCTTGCTTGTTAAACCCTGGCCTGGTTTGCCCATTGCTTTCCTTGTAATTTGCATGATTCTGCTTGCAGTTGTCGGCCTGGGTATGGGTTTGAGGCAATTTGTACTTCTGCCTTTTTTTAATACCTTTGTGTTTCCGCACATAGAGAACCTGGTATCAAATATCACGCAACCGGGGCTTTTGCAAAATGTACTAATAGGAAATTATGGTTTTTTAATCAAGGGCATTGAATGGCCTTTTGCCCTGGTATTGCCATATATCATATCCTTCTATATCACGCTCAGCTTGCTTGAAGACAGTGGTTACATGCCGAGATTAGGGGTTTTGTTCGATGGACTGTTCAAGCGGATTGGCTTACAGGGTACGGGTATCATTCCTTTACTACTGGGGTATGGTTGTGCAATTCCAGCCATTCTTTCTACAAGAGCCCTCAATCAAAGAAAACAAAGGTTGATAATAACCACTATGATCTGCCTGGCTGTGCCATGTATTTCACAAACCGGGGCATTCATATCATTGCTTGCAGCGGCTTCTGTTCCGGTTATGATTGCGGTTTTTGCCCTGAGCTTCTTTTCAATGATTATTGTTGCCACCATTATGAATCGTTTGGTTAAAGGTCCTCCACCGGAAACTCTTATTGAAATCCCTGAATTGCTGGTTCCTCGATTAAGCTCTGTAATGAAGAAAATGTGGTTCAGCGTCAAGCAGTTCATAAGAGACGGAGCCTTTCCAATGATTGCAGGTGTAGCTATTGCTGCACTGCTTTATGAAACAGGTCTGATGGCTTCCCTAGGACAATTAATGAGTCCTGTTGTTGTTGGCTTTCTTGGTCTGCCGCCGGAAGCTGCAGTTCCCCTTATGCTGGGCATTCTACGGCGCGAACTTACTGTACTGCCTCTAATGGAAATGGATCTGACTGTCCTCCAGTTATTCGTCGGAGCCAGTGTGGCACTGTTCTATGTACCCTGCATTGCTGTGATAGCCTCATTATTCCGTGAATTCGGTTTCAGGCTTTCAATTGGAATATTGCTGTTAACCACCGTCGGGGCTTTTGCAGTAGGTGGTGCAATCTATCAATTTGCAAGCCTTATCATGTAATATTTGGGGTTGTGCAGATTATTTCTGTGAAAATTAGTTATAGGTAGCCTGAATACTGAAACAGCGCAAAATGATACCTGTTTGATGGAGCATGTAATCAGCTCTTCAACAATAATGAAAATGGCCAAATACCTTGATATTAAACGGGAAACCAGATAATATAGGGCCTGCCTTTCAGCGTTTACGAATTTATAGATTCTAACACTCAGTTGAATCTTAAGTGTCAACCTGTATTGATGAAAGGTGCCACCACCCAAGCTTCTGGTAACAAAGAAAGATCCATAGTTTTCGGACCGGGCATCCCCGGAGACGCCTTGCAGGCCTTAGGATGTAAAGGTAACTGAAAAGATTTCAGCAGACAAAATATTCTCGGAATCAAAGAAAAGAAAAAACAGGGTAAAGCAGCCCTGCCTATTGATACCTTTGGTGGAGCTGAGGGGACTCGAACCCCTGACTTCCTCCTTGCAAAGGAGGCGCTCTCCCAGCTGAGCTACAGCCCCAAAAACACTACAATTATAGCAATGTGCAGCCTGAGCGGCAATTTTTGAAAAACTAGTCTGACTTAAGAGCGATTTGTATCTCTGGTATCGCAAGTTCTCCGGCAAGCTCTCCTAGGTTGATAAGGTCTTTGGCCAAATGAAAGTCGGCCGGCCGGTACCCCTTGGTATCCGGATTTATAACTACATCTGCATCTTCAAGGCTTTCAAGTAAGGTGCGGATGTTTGCTATATCTATAACATTCATAATTACATCAAAAACACTGGGTTTCTTTAGTGGTGCTTCGTTATCTATTGGCTCTTTTATTTTACGATTTCCTGATAACGGTATAACATTTACAGCAATGACAATATCAGCACCCATCGCACGACAAACATTAACAGGGACAAGGTTTATCAGCCCTCCGTCTACTAAAAACCTTTTGTTCTTTTCAACAACTGCAAAAATAACAGGAATAGAAATACTGGCTCTTACAGCTTCCAGAACTGAGCCGGAATTAATGACAACCTCTTCACCGCTGTACAAATCGCATGATACGCACGCGAAAGGTTTGCTCAGATTTTTAAAATCAACATCACCGATCATTACTTTCAAAAGGCTTTTAATCCTGTTGCCGGCTATAAAGCCTCCATGGGGCATGCGAATATCTGCAAGTGAGGCCCAGTCTCTTAATCCCATGCTCAACGCCATTTCCTTCAAAGCTTCTGGTTTCACCTGATTTGCATAGGCTGCTCCAGCTATGGCCCCTGCGGAGGTGCCGGCTATCATATCAATTTCTATCCCGTTAGCCTCAAGAGATTTCAAGACACCAATATGAGACAGGCCTCGGGCAGCGCCTCCCCCCAATGCGAGACCAATCTTTTTCCTTTTAGCCATAACTCTCCTTATTATGTTTAATTATGAAGTATAATCGTTTTTTGACCATTGAAATACCTGGTAAGTGTAAGTTTTTTCTAATAGTTTTAACAGCACCTTTTGTTTTGGCTCAGGTATGTCCAAAACAGGTGGCAATTCATAAGCTTTAATATCACCCAGGAAGGAACAATGCTTTTTAAGCTCGGAAATAGTTGTCCAGGCACCTCCATATATTATGTAATCTATACTGCCAAAGTATGGGCTGAATTGCTCTTTGCAATGCAGGCAAATACGGTTTAAAAATACTTCAATTTGTTTCTGGCGATGCCGGGCA
>PUOQ01000026.1 GCA_003552785.1 Dehalococcoidia bacterium | reverse complement strand
TTATGTTAGGGTTGGTAACATAACTAGAGCATTGGATCCTGAACAAACAACTGCTTATATAGAAATGCTAAAAAATAGAGGTTAATGACCTAATGAGCAAACTAAGTGTATAAACAGTTCACCAAGACTCACCGTACCGGGTTCAAGTCATTCAAACCTGCTAGAGCAAAAAACAGCTAAAAAGTGTAGGTTTTCGCGCTGCGCTCTATAAATCAGAAATTGAATCGATAATCAGGGCAACCTGAACTCAACTCGAAAGGTGCCTTTCGCACCGCATGCCCTACGGGGCAGGATTCGAACCTGGGGGCGTTACAATTCCACACAAAGCCAGTAACCACAATAGAATGCTCGGCATAATAAAAAGGGTCCAGTTTTCTCAAAAGTGGTGATGTTGTTATAATCATGTTCTCGTTTTGGTCACTAATAATTATTGTCACCTGCATAATAGATTGTACTGATTATAATCAGTGACACTCCTTCTGGGATAGTAGTTATTACATACACCATCCTGCTACAATGGGTTTGAAAATGCCTGGACAAAGCAAAGCGAAACAACCCGTTATGACAAAATCAGTTAGAACGTTGCGGATTCTGCGAATTGCTTCGGGTTTTGCCGCATTTCTTTATCTGATATTCGGCCTGCTGCTGGAGCCGGTGCTGGGAGTTGATGACCTGATTCCGTTAACGCACAGGCTGTTATTTGCAGCAGCTTTTGGCGGTCTGGTGATATTGTCTTATATTATTTCTTTTGTGCAAAAACACATGGGGATACTTTTTTACACCCTCGCTGTAGGTGCTATAGTTAATTTGATATTTATGGGCGTTCAGGAGGGATACGATGCCGGTGCAATCGTAGCCCTCCTGCTTGTAATCCCGGTAATGAATTTCCTTTTCTACCGCTGGAAAGCCCTGTTGTATGCCAACATCCTGCTACTGCTCGGAGTTATTGGCTCGTTTATTATATCCAGCCCCTCCCCATTAAATCTTTTATTGTTTATCGTTTCTAGCATTGCTATTAGCGGAGCTTCGTTTTGGGGAGCCAGGCGGTTGCTCTCAACTGAGCAGAGAGCCGAGAAAAGTGAAAAGCTTTACACTAATTTATTTTACAATTCTCTTGAAGGTATTGCCCTTCATGAAATGATTCTGGATGATAAAGGAAAGCCTGTAGATTACATATTTTTAGAAGCAAATCCTGCATTTGAAGCTCACACCGGTTTGAGATTGAAGGATGTTCTGGGAAAAAGGGCAACGGAAGTATTTCCCTGTAAAGAATGTATTAGTTTCATCGAGGCCTATGGCACGGTCGTTCAGACGGAACAGTCGGTGGTTTTCGAGCAATTTTCTGAATTCTTGCAGAGGTTTTACCGGGTGGCTGCATATCCTCTAGGAGAGAAGCAATTTGTAGCAGTGTTTGAAGACATAACCGAGCGAAAAAAGGTAGAAAAGCAAACCCTTTATTTAAGCTTCCATGACCAGTTGACCGGGCTTTATAACCGCAGGTTCTATGAAGAAGAATTAAAAAGGACCGATGTGCCCAGGAATTTGCCAATCAGCATTATTATGGCAGATTTGGATGATTTGAAATTAACCAATGATACGTTTGGACACCAGGCTGGAGATGAGCTGTTGAAAGCACTTGCCAATGTTTTGAAAAATGTGTGCCGAAAGGATGAAATTGTTGCCAGAATAGGTGGTGATGAATTTGTTATCCTGCTACCAAAAACCGGCTCCCAAGGCGCAGAAAAACTGGTAGAAAGAATTAAATCAGAAATTTCTAAAAATGAAGTATCCGGGGTTAATTTGTCTGTTTCGTTCGGTTGGCACACAAAAAACATGGAGAATGAATTATTCGAAAACGTCTTCAAACAGGCCGAAGATATGATGTACCATCAGAAAAACCCTGGACGTAACAGCCATTAGTTCAATAAGAATGAATTGATTGTAATAAAACATCATCCAAAAACAGGGTAGAGGGAGATAGCATTATGAAAATAGAAGAATGGTTGGAAGCACCTGATTTTAGCGCTACTGATAGCGAGGGCCGTTTGGTAAAGCTATCTGACTACAAAGGCTCAAAAAATGTCCTGCTTGTGTTTAATCGCGGCTTTGGTTGACCATACTGCCGCAGGCATATGGCGCATTTGCGCCAGGATTACCAGGAATTTGTAGATAGAGACACAGAAATCATTGCGATAGGCCCGGAAGACAAAGAAACTTTTGCCCGGTGGTGGCGCGAGCATGAAATGCCTTTTACCGGAATCGGGGACCCTCAGCACCTGATAGCCGATTTATATGGCCAGCAAAAAAAGCTTACAAAACTCGGGCGTATGCCGGCTACGTTGATTGTGGATAAAAACGGCGATATCCGCTTTAAGCATTTTGGCCAGTCCATGAGCGATATCCCTGAAAACCCCCGGCTTCTTTCTATGCTCGACAAATTGAATGAAGAATTTCAGAGTTAACAGGACAAACGGGTTAATGTGTTCCATTTCATTGCCTTCTTTTGTTATTATGATATTAATTAAAGTTATATGAAGGAGGCAAGACCATGGCTCAAGTTGGAATAAGTGTTGCTAAAACGGAACCTTATGGCGGTGTAATAAACAACGTAAACAGCATTAAGGTTTCAAGAGGCCAGTACAAGTTGAAAGATCTCAAGGGAGATGAGCGTTATATAACAATCACCATCACAGGTCCGCAAGTTCCGAATGGTTACTGGCATGGTGAGCTGTGCATGCCGGCAGAGGTTGCCAAGTTGATAGGCCAGTCCTTGATAGATGTTTCCGGCAACCTCCGGTCAGCCGAGATCCAGTTAGAAAAATAACCCCTGAATCATGGCAGCAACCATCAGGATACTTTGATCGCATTCTGAGCCGGTAACAGAAAGCCAGGGTTTTTACACCCTGGCAAACACCACAAAGTAATTGTGGCCGTATCTTTTAGCACACCCCTTGCAGGTGGTGTATTAGATTGTTGCCATACGTTATGTAATGTACTTGCTTCCCTTCTTCATACTCTCGTTTCTTATCATATAGCGCAAAGCAATAAGTATAAGTATATTCAAAGCAAGGCCCAGCAGAGCAAGGAACTGCTGTTCGTAAAAGGAAAGAACCTGGGTGAAGAAAATTGAAATCAGTATCGCCCTTCTAAACATCAGGTATGCCTGCAGCCGGGACCGGGCAAGTTCCAATATCCCGATCACAATTATTAACCCTGATATAGCAGGGAATATAAGCTGAGCCCAGTCGATTATTGTAAGAGGCATCCCTTTGATGTTGCCCAGTACGGCCCAGCTCACCAGAATTGAAACGATGATGATGCCTGCAAAAACCAGAAATTTTAGAGGGTGAGACTTAACCCGGCGCGACAAGATCAGGGCTAACAATATAATCGTGCCTGCACCCACCCACAACATCAAGCCGAGCGACCACTCAACCACAGCTACCACCGCAGATACAGATGTAATGGCGGTAAACGCAAAGAAAGTGATAACGATGCCGCTGAACCACCATCTGGACGCCGCCCATTCGTAAAACCTCTCCAGAGTTGCTTTGAATTTTTCAATGGGCCTTGAAGTCTTCGAGGGCTCTACGTGCAATTTTTGTAAAATTGATTCCAGGCCCTCGCCCAATGGCCCGGGTCCGGAATTTTGCAGTAGCTTCATGGCACTGTTGTATTTCTCCTGATCCAACCCGGACAGGCTCCCCTGTTTTGCGATATCAAAAACGTTTGCCAAACTCTCCTGCTTGGAAAGAGGCCGCTGTCTGGCGACCGCCCGGAAGGCAAAGTACATAAGCACAAAGACGATGTAGATCAAAGCGACCGTTGGCTGGAAAAAGTAATCATTGTCCTGGGTGATGAATTTGCCCAACTCATCAATAAAAGTGCCGAAACCTAACCCACCGAGCACTGCCGCCATTACTTTGGCCCTGTGATCCAGGAAGGCCATCAATAAGACCAGGGCAATTAGCATGAGCAGCCCGCCCCAGAGCATGTGGGCTATATGCAGTGGACCAAACCCGAGCTGAGGAAAGCCGGTAAGTTGAAGATAAAGCCGGATAGCCAGTATTGCGGCTATTGCTGACACAAAAAAATCTTCAAGCAGGGCTGAAGCCTGTATATCCCTTACGAAGACAGCAGGGTTGCGCATAAACCCCTGTATTTTGTTAATAGCACTGGCAAAACTGTTTTTAACCATACTCTCAGGTTACCTTTGAGGTAAAATAATTGTCAATAATGAAACCACCGGTTGCCATCCACCGGGCATGATTACAGGATGAGCCGGCAATTATAGCAACTGCCAAGGTAACCAAACAGATAATAAAGCGTTTCATTTACCGGTAGAAAAGCTATAATATACTCAGTACGAAGGCTTTTCAGGAAGGTTAATTGAAGAAAAATCTACTTTATGCTGCCACCACAGGCTTGTGTTATGTGGCAGTATATGTCATTTGCCGGCACTTTTTTGATATCGGCCAGCAATATTACATGTATACGCCCAGCTGGACGGCGCGTAATGTATTGTGGCTTGCCGCTCTTATTTCTGTGACCCCTTCATTATTTGGTAAATACCGCTTTTCTTTAATTACCCTGGCAGGGTACATTTTGGGAGTAATAGCAGGAGAACTATTTGGCGGGTTTAAAAGTGACATACCTCCAGAGTATCCGCATTACGGGTGGGTTGTATGGGGGTCTTTCTATATTTTATGTGTAATAATAGGCGTTCTGGTTGAAATGTGGACCAGCGGCAGACGCAAATTACCGCGTTTATAGCATAAATATTTTCCCCCATTCCGCATAATTGGCCCGTATTAACGGGAGCAGATAATCAAGCATATTACCAACATTCTTTTGCCATGTGCTTCTGCATGCGTGGAATACGCTTGTAATGAAAATATAGCGATGCTTATATATTCATTCGAATTATGATGGAAAGCCGAATAGCAATTGTGATAGAATCCATTAATTCGCTCGATAGCGCTTTTTGTATCTGCGCACGCTTTTTGCACTTGCAGATTTATCATTGCAAGAATCTTACCGGGTGAAATAACCAATAGGCAGGAAGTCGAATGAACACCGATATTATAATCGTGCTTTCCATTCTTTCTTTGACCATCGTCCTGCTTATCACTGACAAACTCCGCATAGACGTAATTGCCATTTTAGCCATGCTCGCTCTTGGATGGACGCAAATTCTCGAGCCTTTCGAAGTGTTGTCAGGTTTTTCTTCAAATGCTGTAATCGCCATGCTTTCAGTAATGATAATGGGGCGAGGGATAGCAAAAACAGGCATCATGGACAATTTTTCACGCCTGGTTATCAATACAGCCGGAGATAAAAGATCAAAAATTGTGGCCATGGTATCGGCTGCAACTGGCCTCCTTTCAGGCATAATGCAAAACATAGGCTCAGCTGTTCTTTTTCTTCCTTCCGTTTTAAATATTTCCCGCAGGCTGAATATTTCAGCTTCAAGTTTAATCATGCCTATTGGTTTTGCTGCTATCCTCGGCGGAACATTGACCATGGTCGGTTCCGGGCCGTTAATACTGGTTAACGATTTTTTAATTAACTCTTCTCTCGAACCCTACGGCTTTTTCGCTGTAACACCCGCCGGTTTGATTTTACTTTCAACCGGTATTTTATTTTTCTTCCTGTTTGGAAGATTTTTTCTGCCCCAGCGCCCCGCCAAAGCCGAGGAAGCGATGCCTCAAAAGAAGTTGATTGATGACTGGAGGCTTCCGTCTGCCATATGGCATTACCATATCCCCGCAGGCAGCCCTGCAATAAACAAAACCCTTGAAGAAACCGGGATATGGGACAAATACAATTTAAACATTCTTGCCCTAAGCAAGGAAAAAACTTTTGAATATGCTCCCTGGAGGCATACCAGATTTAAACTCGGCCAGGACATTGCCCTGCTTGGAAATCAGGAGGATGTTGAAAAATTTACCCATGATTTTTCTCTAAAACCCAAGGACAGGCCTGGAAAGCTCGGTTTACTCAGCGAACCCGGATCGGCTGGATTTGCCGAAGTAATAATACCGCCCCGGTCAGCTATATCCGGCCACAGTTTGAGGACCTTTGGCCTTCGTAAACACTATGGGGTAGAACCTGTTATGCTATATCATCATGGGGAAAGGCTTAAAGGCGATTTTTCCGACCACATTCTTACCCCGGGTGATATGCTGATAGTCCACGGACTATGGGACAAACTTGTAGGACTCAAGCAGGGGCACGACTTTGTTCTGGTTACTCCCCTGGAAGCAGAAACCCCGGACCGGTCCAAAGCGTGGACGGGCTTAACCTGTTTTGCAGCAGCCATTGGCCTTACTTTTGCAGGCCTCCCTATTTCTATTGCTTTTCTTACCGGGGCTATTGCCATGGTCTTGACCCGGGTGATCAATATTGACGAAGCTTACCGCGCTATTGATTGGAAGGTGGTTTTTTTCCTGGCCGGCCTGATTCCGCTTGGCATAGCCATGCAAAAAACAGGCGCAGCGGCTTACTTGGCTGACGCAGCAATGCAGGTTGTACATGGAAGCCATCCTATAATATT
>PUOQ01000089.1 GCA_003552785.1 Dehalococcoidia bacterium | reverse complement strand
GAGAAAAAACCAAAAGCAAAAGCCAGAAAGCTGGCGCAAACATTAAGCGAAGGCAAATTCATGCATGACTCCCCAATTAATATATCAAGTGCAACAAAGCTGGGAATACATGTAAAAGAAGGAGTGCCCGAAGAAATCCACAAGCTTATGGAGCTGTATCCTCAAGGTCCTGCACAAAAATCTTCGGTTGAATACACTTAAAGCATTCTTTAGTTGCAGGAATCAATGCTTGGCAACTGAACACCAGTGCTTAAAACAAACTTTGGCTTCAGTTTTTGCTTTCAACATATGCAGATTTTTTATGGACAGGTTCATACATAATACACTTAATGCTGTGTCAATTTGGGTATGTTTACGGATAGTTTTAATTTTTAAGGGCATTTATTATTTGAACCACACTAAAGCAATTTAAGACCTTTTTCCCCTGTAACCCTACTTTGGCAAAAAGATTGCTTTGGGCTGTAACGGCTTAGAAATGCTTGAGCAAGACTCTCAGGAAATAATTATTAAAGGAGGTATATTATGGGGGCTATTCAATGGTTGGTCTACATCATAAGTTTCTTCGTCCCCGTTTTCGGATTTGTTACATTCTGGGTTTTTTCGGGACGACAGGGCGAACTGGATGAGGTTGGCAAAAAGTCTATAGTTGCCAGTTTCATCGGTATCATTGTGTGGATCATTTTGGCCGCTATTGGGATAACCATGTTTGAAATCCCGTTAATGACCCCGGTTACTTAATTAATTAGCGTGATAAGATCCGGCAATATGCCAAAACGTTAAGAACGGAGCTCTTGCAGGTAAGCCGAATAACATCGTTGCCATTAGTGCCAGGGATGTTATTCGGCTATTTATTAGTTTCTATAAATGGTGGGCCAGTATATCAACCTCCGAGATTTCGGTGTATATATTCTTGGACATAACAGAAATCTTTCTGGCGATACTAATGGCTTGAAAAGGCAAACGGTATTTTAAAAATATTAATTGAGGGCTAACTTGCAGCCTGAACGTTTATTGACTAAGAGGTTGTTATGCAAAGGTTAAACTTACAGGACCCGCTCTTCAGGGACAGGATTGATGCAGGCAAAAAGCTGGCAGACCAACTGGAACCGTATATTTTTGACAAAACTGTTATTCTGGCAATTCCTAGTGGTGGCATCCCGGTTGCCAATGAGGTTAGCCAGAGATTTGGTATACTTTTTGATGTCATAATTACTCGAAAAATCCCTATTCCTTATAATCCTGAAGCTGGATATGGGGCTGTAACCGAAGACGGAGATTATTTTTTAAACCAGCAACTTTTAAACCAGCTTGATTTCAGCCAGCAACAGATACAACGCCACGTATATGAAGTGCTTTCCGAAATCAGGCGCCGGGACCGTTTCTATCGTAAAAGGTTTAAAAGAGTTCCCCTTACATCCAAAACGGTTGTTATCATAGATGATGGCCTGGCTTCAGGCTTTACCATGATTGCTGCTATTAGATCCGCCCAAAAACAGCAACCGCTTAAAATAGTGGCCGCAAGCCCGGTGGCTTCTGGAAATGCCTTTGAATTAATCAAACCTGAATGTGATGCTGTAGTCTGCCTGCATGTTAAATATTCTTACCCTTTTGCGGTAGCCAATTTTTACCGGAACTGGCATGATTTAACAGATGAAGAAATTGATGATTACCTCAATAGCCGGGTTTAAGCATTTGCAGTTCAATTGTACAGCAATCCTTTAATTTGGAAAGAGCACTCTAATTCTGAAATTTAGGTAGAGATACGGATAGCCTAACCTCCTGTTAGAGGAGTTATCATATTAATAGAATTCTTGCCTAAAGGAGGTTAATTATGGCATTTGAAATTCAAAGGCGGGGCAGAAACTTAATGCCCCAAAGACCAAGGAGTGGCATCGAGGATCTTGAACGTCTGTTTGAAGACTGGGCAGGAGCCCCCTTGTTGAGCCGCTTGCCCGCAACCGGCATTGAATGGGCACCGCCCCTGGAAATGTATGACCAGGAAAACAAATTAGTGGTCAGGGCAGAGCTACCGGGGATGAAAGAAGAAGATGTGGATGTCTCGGTAACAGATAGCACGCTTACTCTAAAGGGAGAAAGAAAAACCACCTCGGAAGCCAAAGAGGAGGATTATCAGTTCTCAGAGATGAGTTACGGTAGCTTTAGCCGGTCTATTACTCTTCCTTCCAACATCGATACAGGTAACATTACCGCTACTTTTGATAACGGTATTTTACAGGTCGATCTACCTAAATCCCCGGAACAGAAGCCAACCAAAATTCCTATCACTTCCGGGAAATCTAAAAAAAGTTAACAGATTAACCCCCCTTAGGAAGTTGACTCCTAAGGGGGGTTAATAATTTAGGATGCGAGTGTATTCATCAATCCAGGTTATTAAAGCCCGCCTCTTACCGGCATAAAACAACAATATATCACAAGAAGCTTTGTGCTTTACTAAAGCTCAAGCAATGGTTTGCATTTCGGTTATGCTTGCTTTGATGCTAGTACCTGGTTTTCAGAGAACAGAGATGAAAAGGATGGAGGTGGGTCATGCCGATAAACAGTACCGAACAGTTTTACCGCCCCGCCAGGAAAGAGTTTGCCGAAAGGGCCCTGGGACGGGCGCTCGGCTCACTGAGTAATAACCCGGATAAAAACGCAAACAACGTCATGCGCTCCATAAACTATTTCGCCAAGGGAGAAACGCAACAAATAATCAAGGGGTGGATAGGCGACTGGCTTTCGGAGGGAAGGCCGGGACGCCAGTTCCTGTCACGCCTGCTGAGAAACACCCATCCCAATGTACGCAAGCGATACATCGCCCGAATGATAGTTAACTTCTTCTTCCACGATCCCAATCTGGCAGCACATTGCGAGCACCAATACGGCATCAAACAACCCCGGGCAATGCTCATATCCCCCACCATGAGGTGCAATTTCCGTTGCCAGGGCTGTTATGCCGCCAGTTATGAGCGGGAAAATGACATGGCACCCGAAGTTTTCGACCGTGTCCTATATGAAGCCGAGGGCATCGGCATAAACTTTCACGTTATATTGGGCGGAGAGCCGTTTATCTATCCGGAACTTCTAAACGTAATCAAAAAGCACGACAGGTCATTTTTTCAAGTATACACCAACGCATCTCTTATCGATGCCCCGATGGCAAAAAACCTGGCTGAGCTGGGTAACGTCGCTCCCCAGGTAAGCATTAATGGCCCGGACGAATATACCGATTCTTCCCGGGGTCAAGGTGCCTTGCAGAGTGTAATGCAAGCCATGCAAAACCTGCGAGAGGCCGGGTGTGTGTTTGGTTTTTCCAGCCTGGTTACCCGAGACAATATCGATGCTATCTGTACGGATGAATGGTTCGACTTGCTTGTCGAGCAGGGAGCTCTTTACGGCTGGCTTTTCTTGTACATGCCTGTTGGCGACAACCCCGACCCAAGTCTAATGCCCACACCCGAACAACGCAACAGGTTGCGCCGGTTTATCCGCCACGTCAGACAGACAAAACCCATCCTGCCTGCAGACTTCTGGAATGACGGCGTTTTGACCGCCGGTTGCATTGCCGGTGGCAGGGCTTATTTCCACGTGAATCACCGTGGTGATGTTGAACCATGCATTTTCTGCCATTTTGCCACCCACAATATCTATGAATACAGCCTTGCTGAAGCGCTTGCTTCACCTTTTTTCACTGAAATTAGGCAGCAGCAGCCATTCAGCTACAATACGTTGCGTCCGTGTCCAATGATCGACCACCCGGGTATAATGTGGGAAATAATCCAAAACAACGGTGCCAGGGCAACCCACCGAGGTGCCGAGAAAATGTTTACCACATTCGCGGCCGACATTAACAGATATGCTAAAGACGTTGAAACCCTCATGGACAGGGTCTGGGAGGAAGAGGGTTATTCAGAATGGGCAAGTTTTTGCCGCATCCCGCAACAAAGACTCGATAGTTTACGGGGTACTTTATCAGTAGCAAGGTCTTGCAATAAAACCAAAACCGGATAAATCCCGGTAAACTGCACCGAACTAAATTAAATCCTTTTATCCAAGAAAAAAGGATTGGCCAATATGAAAACCAGGGCGTAAAGATAAAAATGGCCTGATTTTACTGCCGAAACGTGAGGGTAGTATGCCAAGCCACCAAAAATCAGTAGGTTTACGTATATGCAAAAACTATAAGGTCGTCGTACGATATTACAAAAATAAATGGTTTAATCTCTTCGAGCCTGAACCCCTAAAGGTGTTTTTGTCATAGTAGCCTTACAAGACTTCAATAAAGATAGCCTAAGGGGTCTGGCCGGTAGGGTAGAGCTAGAAACGGCGCTGCCTCCCTTAGTTAGGAAAGAAGAGCAGGGAATACAGCGCCTATTCTTTTAGACCCGCAGCTAACAATCGGTACGAAATAGATGGTGGAGGTGTATTTGCGACATACAAACTAATCCAAAAGCACTATCGCCTTTAGGGTACCAACCGGAGCCAAGCTAGATAAGAGCCAGGCACCGCGGTAATGCCATAACGGCTTCCTGTACCAACTGGTAGGCATGTAATGTGAAAGCACGCCAGAAAAGAGAGTCTGGCCGCAACCCCGCAAAAGCTCGGTAGAATAGCAGTCTGTTAGATAAGAATAGTTAACCAATCATAAAGGAGGTGATTATATTAGAAGCAGCAATTGAAAAGTAACCTAATAAAAAAACCAAGAAAGGAATAAATGACAATTATGTCCAGAAAAAAGGAAGGGGAAGCAGCACCAGGGCAGGTAACCAGAAGGCAGTTTATTAGAAATGCCGGGATTGTGGCGGGGGGCACTGCTATTGGCTCCACATTTTTAGTTTCTGCATGTGAGCCAGAAAAAGAGAAAGTGTATGCAGAAGTACCCAAGAGCGATTATATCGAGTGGGATCCGGCTGAATGCGCCGTCTGCAGCCGTTGTCTTATGGCTTGTTCAGCTTATCACTCAGGGGCTATGGCACCTCAACTTTCAGGAATAAAATGGGTAGATGCACAAGAGTTTTACGGCTACGATTATCGTAAACCATTATTTTGCCACCAGTGTTCTCAGCCGGAATGCTATTTTGCCTGCCCGGAAAAGGATGAAGCCCAATGCATTGATGAGAACACCGGTATCAGGTACGTTAATCATATTTATTGTAATTAAAAAACCATCGGTTTGACGGGCAGTAGCCCTATATAATAATCATTATTTTTAATAGGAGGATTTTATGGCGAAGAAGGCTCTAATTCTCACACTGCTCTTCTTGGCCACCGTACCTCTTGGCTGGTACCTCTCAGATAGCATGGGCATTATCTTTTTTGACGATGCCTGGTGGCTGCTGCTGGTAGCAACGGGCCTGGGTGCGGTGCTTGGTATCTACAGTGGACTGACCCGGCCCGAAGAGCGAATAATCGGCGACGAAGTAGAGCGCCACGGTGCCCGGGGGTTCCTTTCTCACTGGGGAACTTCTGTTGGTATCTTTGTATGCCTGGGAACAGGCATTTATATGGGATTTCTCTGGTTCGGCCCTTTCATGGAAACCATAGGAGGCACAGTGCTACCCCTGAACCTTCACTTCACAGGCACGGCATTGATGCTTTTTGCCGGTTTTTTCTTTGCTTTCGACTACCTGTTCATGCGCGACTTTGACCGCTTAATACCCAATGTAAAAGACTTGACGCACGGAATGCTGGGTAAATATTTTCTGCGCCGCAAATGGCACGCAGAAACCAAGTACCTGTCCAGCCAGAAGGTAGCCGGTTTGGGCATGGCTGTTATCGGCGCTGTTATACTGATAACCGGTGCTTTCAAGGCCGGTGCCCGCATCTGGGATATTTCAGCCGATGTCTGGGGTTGGATGACCCTTTTCCATGATATTGCAACCGGCCTGTTTATCCTTATGCTTGCCATGCACATTTTGATTGTGCTTGCCTTAAAGAGTCACTGGCCGACGCTTAAATCCTGGGTGACTGGTACTGTTTCCAAAGATTTTGTAAAAGAGCATCACCCGATCTGGTATGAAGAAATCACAACCGGCAAAAAACGCCCTTACAAGTTATTCGGTTACAAGGAGGATAGCAGTGAATAATAAAAGACAGCTATTCCTGGCACTATGCGCCTGTTTTGTTTTACCCTTTGCTATGGCACTTTCAGCCTGTGGCCATGAGGCCGAAGTCGGCGATGGCGAATACCACATATCACACGACCTTGATATGAAGTTTGATAATTGCTTTGTGTGCCACACCGGTGGACCTTTCCCGGCTGGCGGGGAATCTCCTTACAGAGAAGATCACGACGCTTATGAGTTGGAGATGTGCTCCACTCCAGAGTGTCATCCGAGTGAGCAGGAATAGCCAAGCATCAACGCCTGAACCAGAAGAGCCAGAAGCTGGAGACGCTATACCAATTACCCCACAACCGGATGGACCGGGGTATGATGACCTATGAGCTATTTGCCATGCAACTGGCAGATCGGAATATTCCTATATATAAATAGTATTTGCACTGATAGTCTTCAAAGCTAATCGTATATATACTTTTTAATAACAGTGTTTGATTTAAACTTGCCTGATAGGCTTTTTCACAAATTAAAGTTTAAAGCACAACCACCGGAGCCTACCG
>PUOQ01000116.1 GCA_003552785.1 Dehalococcoidia bacterium | reverse complement strand
CAGAGTGCTGGCATCCTTTACAGATATTACCCGGCAGAAACAGGCCGAGGAGAGGCTTAAGGCTTATCAGGGTTGCCTTGAAGAAAAAGTGGCCAGGCGAACCAGGCAATTAGACATGACCAGCAAAGACCTGTCCAGAGAAATTGAACGGCGTAAAGAATCCCAGGAAAAATTAAAACAACACTACCAAACTGAAAAACATTTACGCCAGGAGCTTGAAGGGCAGATAAAACAGCGGGTTGAATTTACCCGCGCCCTGGTTCATGAGCTTAAAACCCCGCTTACTCCTCTTATTTCCAGCTGCGAAACCCTTGCATCACACGCTTCAGATACAACAGTTAAACATATGGCAGAAACCATTCTTGCTGGGGGCAAAGCTATCAATCAGCGAATAGATGAGCTTATGGATGTAGCCAGGGGTGAAATAGGCATGTTAAAGATGCACTTTCACCAGTGTGATCTGAAGAAAGTGGCGATGGAGACAGGTGAGTATATGTCAAGCGCTTTTAAAACCAAAAAGCAATCCTTTAACATAGAGGCACCTGAACCATCCATATCGGTTAATATAGATTCCAAAAGAATAAAACAGGTGATTATCAATTTGCTCGATAATGCTTACAAGTACACCCCGAGAGGTGGCCGGGTAGTATTACGTGTGTATAAAAAGGCAGACCACGGTGTAGTAGAAGTTGAAGATAACGGACTTGGGGTTTCTGATATAGTGCAAAAACGCCTCTTTAATTCTACCTGTGCCACCGGCCCGGACAGTTATGCCGTAAAAGGCATGGGGCTGGGCCTGGTGCTTTCGAAAATGCTGGTTGATTTGCACGGCGGAAAAATATGGGTGAAAAGTACCGGTAAAGGCAGCACTTTTGGCTTTTCATTGCCCATAAGAGAGGCAGAATGAAATTACTTGTTATTGAAGATGACCCAAAAATTGTTGATTCCATTAGTTTTGCTTTTCAAACCGGCTGGCCGGATTCAAGTATTGTTTCAACGGACTGGGGCCAGGAAGGTATAGAAATGGTGGAGTCTGAAGAGCCAGATGCAGTAATACTTGATTTGGGTTTACCTGATATGAACGGTCTCGATGTATTAAAAAATATCCGCCACTTTTCTGATGTGCCTGTCCTGATATTGTCGGTTTCCGCCGAGGAGATGACGGTAGTGCAGGCATTTGGATTGGGGGCTGGAGATTATGTTTATAAACCCTTCCGGCCGCTTGAGCTTATCGCCAGGATTAAACGCCTCCTTTTACAAAAAGTCGAAACGGGGTCTTCAACTCCTCTTTACTGGGGCTCCCTCTTTTTTGACCCTGTCAAACGTGAAATTGATTATAAAAACAAAAAAGTCGAACTTAGAAATATTGAATGTGTAATACTTGAAGAATTAATCAAGCGCTCACCTGACGTTGTTTCGTATAACATCTTGGCAAAAGCGGTTTGGGGTGATGATTATATGAGTGCAACCGATTGCCTTAAAGTACATATTTATAATTTGCGAAAAAAAATTGAGCTCGACCCGGATAAACCTAAAATAATATTTAATAAATCGGGCACAGGTTATTACGCTTTGATGCCCGAATAACTAAAAACAACTATTTGATATATACTTTCCAACCTCAATATATATAACGTCACTTTTTTTCACGAATACTTCACTAATATTTTACTACAAATACTCATATTTCACCGATATTTTAACCACCATTTGATACAATTGTTACACAAAGACTAGATTTTCATTAACATTTACTAAGAAAAATACACAAGCACATAGAGAGCTCTACCGGGGAAAACCAGGGTGTCCGGGGGTTTGCCGGACACAGCCTCCGGCTTAAAACATAATCGGCCTCTCCCTCCCGTGCGCGGAGCCCTGGGTGTAATCGGGGCTTGCGGCAGAGCTCCAGATAGCCGCAAAGATTAAGGAGAACGGATTGGCAACAAGCAATCAGGCAGCTTCAAAACCAGAGAGGCACCGCATAAGCATCAATCTCAGAGAACCCACCAAAGCCAGACTGGACGAACTGCGCCTGCCCGGCCAGAGCTACGATGGGTTCGTGCAGCAGCTGCTTTCCTGCTGGAAGGAAAACCAAAAAGGCAGGGGCCGGCAGCAACAAGACATAAGAAACTGAGGAGGTGATGAGATAGGACAAATAGGATTTGAATTTGGCAACCTGGTGATTAAAATACCCCCAACAGGAGGTGAATGGAAAGTTGAGCTTAAGACTTATGGATCATAATATCAAACACAAAAGAAGCACTATAGGCCTCAAAGCCTCTACTAAAAACAGGCTTGACCAGTGCCGCGCACCGGGGCAGTGCTATGACGGCTTTATACAGCAGATGGTCGAACACTGGGAGAAGAGTAAAGGCGTAATGCCTTGATGGCAATATTCTCAATCCATACAGGAGGTGGTGCCTAGAGAAGCAAATGGAGCAGCAACCAAGGTTTAAGAGTATTAATACGGATTTATGAGGAGGACAAATCTAAATGCCTGAAAAAGAAATGACAGAAGAAAAAAGGCAACTTTCCCGCCGGCAGTTTATCAGGAACGCCGGTATAGTGGTCGGCGGCACCGCCGTTGGCTCTTCCATCCTGCTTTCTGCCTGCGGCGAGGATGTCACAACCACGGTAACCAAGACGGAGACTGTTACCACAGATGTAGCCAAGTATGTAAGCCCCTTTGACGGACAGGAATTCGATACTTTAGCCGCTCTGGAAGCCCACATTACCGACAAATACCTGGAAGACCCCGATGTTATTGAAAAGTTAAAGTATGTTGATCCCTTTACCGGAGAGGAATTCGATAGCCTGGCGGCACTCAAAACCCACATCGAAGAAAACTATATCGAGGTGGCACCGGCAGAACCAATCGAAGGCCTGGTAGAAATGACAGTCAACGGAAAAAAACGCAGCTTTGTTGACCTAAAACCCTATTCTTCACTCATGTTTGTTCTGCGGGAAAAGTTGGGTCTGTTTGGAACCAAAGACGGCTGTTCAATGGGTGAATGCGGTACCTGTACTGTGATTATGAACGGCAAGACAGTATATTCCTGCCTGGCACTTGCAGTTGAGTGCGATGGTGCCGAAATAGAAACCATAGAAGCCCAGTCCGATGGCGTTACCCTCAACGCCGCACAGCAGAAACTTTACGAACAAAGCGCTGTACAATGCGGTTACTGCGTGCCGGGTATTGTCATGTCGGCAACCTCATTGATGCGAAATGTAAACAACCCGACTCTGAACCAGATCAAAGAAGCCATTTCGGGTCACCAGTGTACCTGCGGTAATCTTAATGTTTACTTGCAAGCGTTAGCAGGACTGGATATGGAGGTAAGGAGGTAAATACTATGAGTGATTTCAATGTAGTAGGAAAATCAGGAAATTTTGATAAGACTTTGGTAGACAAGCTAATTGGCAGGCTTGACTATGCCGATGACCGCATGCCGGGCAAAAAACTTTTTACCAGAGCTCTGCTTACGCCTTATGCACATGCTGAAGTTGTAAGGGTAGATAAAAGCGCTGCTGAAGCCATACCGGGCGTGAAAGCAATTACCTCAGTCGAGTGCTGCCCTGTTTTTACAAGAAACGTAAGGTATGGACAGCAGGACATTGCCGCTGTGGCTGCAGTTGACCCTGAAACTGCCGCCCGCGGTGTAGCCGCTCTAGAGGTTGAATACGATGTAAAACCACATATAATCGACCCGGATGAAGCGGCGGAACCGGGCGCAGACCACACCGGAGTATGGGAAGACACCAATGTAAGAACCGCTGAAATACCAATGCGCGGTGATGTAGAAGCCGGCATGGATGAGGCAGACCAGATTATTGAGGTTACTGCAGGCTGGAGCAACTACTGGCAGCACCGCGAACTTGAGCCCCGCTCATGCGTTGCCCAGTGGGTTGGAGACCACCTGTATATATGGACTACATCGCAAAATCCGTTTGGACAGCGTGCAGGCCTTACTGGCAGGCTAGTAGAAAGACTTCCGGATTATACTCAACCGGAAGGAGAGGCACCAGTTCAAAGAGCGATGCCAATGCACAAAATTCATCTTGTATCTCACGGTAGCGGTTCAGGCCACGGAAACAAGCACTTTAATGAATGGCTTTCAATCGCCTCCACCCTGTCTGACTTTTCCGGTATGCCGGTTACCTATCATCTAAACCGTGAAGAGCAGCATTGCGGCGAAAGCACCCATCAGAATGGGGGCAAAATTACATTGAAAGTAGGCGTTAAAGATGACGGCACCATAACCGCCCTTGATTCTACCATCACTGCTGATGGATGCGGCAACGGTGCCACCACCGCCCTCGGGATGCAGTTTCCGCTCCAATGGACGTTCAAGGTGCCCAACGCCCATTTTAAGGGTATAGATGTTGCTACCAACAAACCCAAGCGTGGCCCGTGGCGCTGTGTGGCAGACCCGCCCGGAGACGCTATAATGAGCCTGGCCCTTGATAAAGTTGCGGCTGAAATTGGCATGAATCCGCTTGATTTCAGGCTGAAAAACCTGATGGAACCGGACATGGTTCAGTATGAAACCGGGCTGCCTTTTGCAAGCATGGGAGTTCGAGAATGCTTCGAAAAAGCTGCTGAAGCCGTCAACTGGAACCAGAACTGGCACGCACCCGGGGAAAGAACCCTTGATGACGGCCGCAAGCATGGCATGGGTATAAGCGGCCATATCGACTCTCACGGCCAGATGAGCGCCCCCTGCGGTGCCATACTGCATCTTACCAAAGACGGCCATTGCCTTATCAACCCCGGCCAGAGCCACTGCGCCGGCTCCATCAATGCCTTTGCCGTTATTGTTGCTGAAACACTTGGCATGAAATACGATGATGTGTCAATAGGCGAATGGGGCAATACCGATGTAACCAGTGAAGGCGGTAGCGAGGGCGGTTCAACCCAGACCATCACTCTGGGTTCAGCTTACTATGAAGCAGCGATGGATGCCCGTAACGAAGCCTTTGAAATAGCAGCCGAATGGATGGGTGTTGAGCCGGATGAGCTTGATGCCGAAGACGGCGTTATATTCGAAAAGAACAACCGGGACAATTCAAGGACCTGGCAAGAAGTTGCCGGCCGTTTCAGATGGCCCATAATTGGCAAGGGCCATTCATGGGAAAAGAGGCTTAGAAGGCCGCTTAATAACTGGGATGTCGGCGATGAGTGCGAGGTGCGCGGCCAGCTGGCAGCAGCAATAGAAATCGCCGTTGATACTGAAACCGGACATATTGAAATACTTAAATTCGCTAACGCCATCGATAACGGCATGACAATCAACTATCATGGTTTCATGAATTCGACATATGGCGGCTGTGAAATCATGCACGGTCAAATGATGAATTACGAACAGGTGATTGATCACGGCAGCGGTTTAACCCTTAACCCCAACATGTGGCAGAATTCCCATGTTACCAGTATGGATATTAACCCAGAAGGTTATACCGCCATTGCAGTCGAATCTGACGACCACTGCGGAACATATGGATGCAAGGGTGTTGGCGAACCTCAGGTATCTTCCATCGCCTGCTTATCCAATGCATTTTACAACGCCACCGGTGTATGGATCGACAGCCTGCCCATCACCCCGGATAAAGTACTTAAAGCGCTGGGCAAGGCTTAAAGGAGAGGATAGAGATGAAAGATATAAAACATTTTAATGCAACAAGTGTAGCCGATGCAGCAGGAAAGTTGGCTGATGTAGACGGAGCCGCTCCCATAGCCGGAGGCACAGACCTGGTTACCGCAATGCGGGCTATGATTTACCCGGGAACACCGGATGCGGTGGTTAACCTTAAAACCATACCGGATCTTGCCTACATCCGCGAAGAGGGCGGGAACTTAAAGATAGGTGCACTTACCACTGTAAATGATGTTGCTGCTTCGAATACGGTCAAGAGCAAATGGGCGGCACTGGCTGAAGCAGCCCACAGAATGGGCAGCCCTCAGCTCAGGAATGCAGGCACAATTGCCGGTAATATCTGCCAGCTGTCCCGCTGCTGGTATTACAGATCTCCATTTAATAAGTTCAACTGCCTCAAGAAATCCCAGGGGGCAGTATGCTATGCACTTGCCGGAGACAACCGCTACCACTCCATATTCGGAGCCAGGAATGGATGTGTATGCGTCAATCCGAGCGATATAGCCCCGGCACTGGTTGCCTTTGGCGCCACCATAGTCACCAACAAACGCGAAATAGCCGCGGGTGACTTTTTCGAAGTACGGGTAGCCCCTGACAAATCCGGTCTTACAGTCCTTGACAAGGACGAAATTGTTACCGAGATCTCGGTACCAGCCCCCGGGTCAGGTATAAAGAGCGCCTACATAAAGTTTGCTTTCAGAAAAGCCATCGACTTCCCGATTGCCAGCTGTGCGGCGGTAATAGGTAATGGTTCTGCCAGCATATGCATGAATGCCGTTGCCGGAATTCCCCGCAAGGCTACCGGTGCAGAGGATGCCATAGCCGGGCAAAATATTACCGAGGCAAACGCCGAATCGGCTGCCGAAGCAGCACTAAGCGGAGCCTCGCCCCCTGCAAAGAACGGCTATATGGTTCAGGTGGCAAAAACTGTTGTAAAGCGTGCCATACTTGCCTGTGCTTAATAACCTGTTTTAGCCTGAGCT
>PUOQ01000045.1 GCA_003552785.1 Dehalococcoidia bacterium | reverse complement strand
CAAAACGATGCCGCCATAACCCTGGCGGCGACAGACAGCCTGGTTGAAAACGTTCACTTTGACCTTGAAATTAACAGCTGGCAGGACCTGGGCTGGAAAGCCCTGGCGGTAAGCTTGAGTGACCTGGCCGCCATGGGAGCAAAGCCGCAGGCTGCCCTGGTTTCACTGGCATTAACTGAAAAAACACTGGTGGAAAGTGTTTTGGAATTTTACCGGGGGTTGCTGGAAATAGCAGGGGTTTTTAAGGTAGCTATAGCCGGAGGCAATGTTTCGAGCGCCAGCCAGGTTAATATAACCATTACTGTCACCGGCACCGGTGATGGCGCTGATCGCATTTTAAAGCGCTCCGAAGCCAGGGCTGGCCAAAAAATTGCTGTTACGGGGTTTCCGGGCTCAGCCGCGGCAGGTTTATGGTTGCTAAAAAACAGGCCGGGTAACGTTAATGCCACCCATACCCGATTGAAGCAATCTTTTCTAAGGCCGTTTCCCCGAATAACCGAATCTGAATTTCTGGTAAAAACAGGGGTAAAAACTGCTATAGACACGAGTGATGGGTTGCTTGCCGACCTGAAACATATTTTGAACTCAAGCAGATTAAGCGCTAATATAGATGCAGACATCCTCCCAGCTAGCCATCTTACAAGAGCTTCTTTTACAAAAAACCAGGCTCTTGATATGGTATTAACAGGCGGGGAAGATTACGAACTCCTTTTTACAGCGAGCCATTCCATGATTCAAGAGGTTTCTTCGTCTTTAAATGTTCCGGTTACCGTCATTGGTGATATAATTGAAGGGCCTCCGGGGAAAATAAACCTTTTGGGAGAAGCCGGCAATAAATTACAACTTGCCCGAAATGGCTGGAGGCACTTTGATTAACTCCCAACCTCAAGTCGCCTTTGAAACACAAAGCGCTGAACACACCCAAACCCTGGGCGAAAGAATCGGCCGGCTCGCCAGGCCAGGAGATGTTATTCTGCTAAATGGCGGACTGGGAGCAGGAAAAACATCCCTTACCCGGGGTATTGCAAGAGGTCTTGGCATTGAAGAAACGGTGCAGAGCCCGACTTTTGTCCTGGCAAGGGAGCTGATGGGTAACATCCCTTTATACCACATTGATCTTTATCGCCTGGACAGTCTGGCAGAAATTGCAGACCTGGGGCTGGATGAATATTTTTACGGGCAAGGTCTTACAGTAGTCGAATGGGCTGACAAAGGCACCCACCTGCTGCCAGAAGACAACCTGAGTATTAAAATTGAAATAAAAGGAGAAAATATCCGTATATTCTCCCTGGTGCCTTCCAATGCACACTACCAGAAAATGGTCTCGGCATTAACATTGCAAAAATGATAATTCTAGCCATAGATACAACAACTGAATATTCAAGCCTGGCATTACTGGACTCAAGCCGCCTCATTGCTGAATTCAACTGGTTGTGCAGGCAAAACCATTCTACTGAACTGGCACCTGGCGTTGAAATGCTTCTTGATAAAGCAAACTTAAGCATTAAAGATATTGAAGCAGTCGGCGTCGCTATCGGTCCCGGCAATTTCAATGGTTTGAGGGTTGGTTTAAGTGTAGCCAAAGGCATAGCATACAGTTTGAACATACCCATCAAGGGAGTTTCCAGTTTTAAAGCCATTGCTTTTGAATATGCTTTACCTGAGGTCCAGATAGTACCCGCTATAAAAACCAGCCGTGGCCAAATTGCCGCTGCTTTTTATGAGTTCAGGGATGGCAAATTAATAGAAACCAACCCGCCACTTATTGAGCATACTGAAAATTTTACCCAACAGATCGGTGAGAAAAGCCTGTTCTGCGGTGACATAGATCATGAACTTCGGTCTATTTTATCCGACAAGCTTGGAGCAGATGCCCTTTTCGCGCCTTCAATCAAAGGAGTCAGGCACGCTGCAACCATAGCCAGAATGGCCGGTGAAGCAATCCTGGCCGGCAACCAGGATAATATTTCAAGCCTTGAGCCCGATTACCTTAAACCCCCGTACATAACAAAGCCAAAGGATAAAAAAACTGTTTGTGGCACTGCAGATTACACCGATAAAGCCGTTATATGGGACATGGACGGCGTTATTGTCAACAGCGCTTCCTTTCATCTTAAAGCCTGGCAGGAAGCTGCCAAATCTGTCGGGGCGAGTATTTCGGAGGAGTATTTCTGGAAAACATTTGGCATTAAAAACAGCGAAATTGTTGCCGGACTTGGGTTAAGCCTTAACCAAAAACAGGAAACGGACCTGATAAAAACCAAGGAGTCTCTTTTCAGGCAAATGATAAAAGGTGCCATCAAACCTCTGCCCGGTGCAATTGAATTGATTTTAGAATTGAAAAAGCACAAAACACCCATGGCAGTTGCCTCCTCAGCTCCGCTGGAAAATTTAAAATGCATCCTGAATGAACTTGAAATTAGACGCTATTTCAAGGCAATTGTGGGGGAAGAAGATGTAAAACAGGGCAAGCCCGACCCGGAAGTTTTTATTAAAGCAGCCGGCCTTCTCGCAGTAAGCCCTCAGAAATGCGTCGTAATAGAAGATGCAATACCTGGAATTGAAGGTGCGAAAAAAGCCGGGATGGCATGCCTCGCAGTCGCTGGCACCGCTCCGGCTGACAGGCTCACTGGAGCCGACCGTGTTGTCACCAGCCTGGAACAGATTCAAGCAGATGAATTACTTGAATTAATAAAATAAAAAGGAAGGAATAACTATGGAAAAATCATTGATCCTGGTCAAACCGGACGGCGTCGACCGAGGCCTTACCGGTACAATACTGAGCCGTCTTGAGGGGCTGGGTTTAAAACTGACAGCTATAAAGATGCTCAAAGTAGAAAAGGAGCTGGCCGAAAAGCATTATGCTGTTCACAGGGACAAACCTTTTTTCAACGACCTCGTATATTACATTACCTCTTCGCCAATAGTTGCGGCTGTTTTTGAGGGCTCAGATGCCGTCAGCCGTATACGAAAAGCCTGTGGTGCGACTGACCCTGCGCAAGCAGAAAAAGGAACAATCAGGGGGGACTTCGGGCTGGATATCGGCCGCAACACCATCCATGCTTCTGATTCTCCTGAAACAGGGAGTGCCGAGGTAGAAACCTTTTTTAAACCGGAAGATATCTGTGACTATTCCAGGATTACTTAAGTATTTTTTACTGAATATGTACAACCGGGGTAGCCTGTGACCACAGGGTGTCTAGACCATAGTATTCCCGCTCAGCTGGAGAAAAGATATGGATTACTGTGTCTACATAATCGATCAGCACCCAGCCGGAACCGGCATCTCCTTCAACATGACGGGCATAGGCTTCGGACTTTTTTAAAGACTGGATTAATTCTTCTCGAATCGTATTTATCTGGCGATCAGATTCGCCGGTTAGAATAACCATGTAATCTGTAAAACTGCAGGCCTGGCGGGCATCCAGAAGCAATATATCTACCGCCTGCTTCTGTGACCCTATTTCCACTGCTCGCCGGGCTATTTCTATTGCTTCCAGAACTGGCGCCCCCTTTAAAACTTAATTACCCATATAATTATAACATAAACTGTAACCATGTCTTGTAATTTTCCAATCGAAAACTCTGCAACAATTACGTTGCGTGAAAAAACAAACCCGGCACTAAAGCTGAATAAATGGCAAAATGAAGGCTATGCTATAATTCCAAATTATGAACAAACTCTTATTCGGTACTGCCGGCATCCCGTTATCCACCCCTGTATCAGGCACCATTGAAGGCATAAAGCAAATAAAGGCGCTGGGTTTGGGTGCCATGGAAATCGAATTTGTGCGCCAGATTTACCTTAATGAATCATCAGCCGCAGAAGTTGCCCTTGCTGGCCGTCAAACAGGAATTGCCCTTTCAGTGCATGCTCCCTATTATCTTAATTTAAACGCGCTTGATCCCCAAAAAAGGCGCATCAGCCAGTCAACCCTTTACAGGGCTGCCAGAATCGCATCCATTACCGGTGCCAAAAATGTAGTGTTTCACCCCGGTTATTATCTTAACAGCGCTCCACAGGAAGCCTTCGGAACTATTTACGAATATACTTTAGAAATTGAAGGTAAACTTGAGGAAGAAAAAAGGCAAATCAACTTAGCGCCGGAAACAACCGGCAAGCTTAGCCAGTTTGGCAACCTTGAAGAAATCCTTAGACTTTGCCTTAACCTGAAAAGTGCCACCCCCTGCATAGACTTTGCCCACCTGCATGCCTATCAGGGGTTTATAAATACCCATAAAGAATTTTTAAAAGTTCTGGAAGCGGTTGAGTCCTCTCTCGGTAAAGAAGCACTTAAAAATCTTCACCTTCATGTTTCCGGCATTAAATACGGCCACCGCGGGGAATTAAAACACCTGGTGCTGGAAGAATCTGATTTCAACTATAGAGATTTACTAAAAGCACTGATCGAAGCCGATGCAGGCGGTGTAGTTATATGTGAAAGCCCCAACCTGGAACAGGATGCATTGCTTTTACAGAGCACCTATCTTGAGCTAAAAGGGAAATGAACGAAAGCTCCTTTCAATAATACAGACAGTAATACACAACATGAATGTAAATATTTCTGGGATTAACCAATTTCTGATATAATTAAAGCATCCCTGCAAGAGGTTTTTTTGATTGAAAATTAATGTAAAACGCAGTCTTATAATCTATGCACTCATAGTGGTAGTTGCCATAGGTTTCTTTTTCTTTAGTTCCATCGGTGAGCAACCCCCGGAAGAAATTGCCTTCAGCAAGTTGATTGAAATGTCCCGGGAAAATGCCATCCAGGAAATTGTGGTTGATGGAGAAACCCTTACTGTTACCGACAGAAACGGCAACGTTTACGAAACTTTCAAGGAGGCAGGCACCAGCATCTATGATATTCCCAACCTGAACCTTGATGGTGTAACTGTGGATATAAAGCCGGGTGGAATCAACTGGGGAGGAATCTTTATCAACTTTTTACCCCTGCTTCTTTTCGGTGGCCTGCTGATATTCCTTTTCAGCCAGGCAAGAGGTGCCAACAGCCAGGCAATGAGCTTCGGGCGTTCTAAAGCCCGCCTGTTTTCAGCCGTCAAGCCCTCGATAACCTTCAGCAATGTGGCCGGAGCGGATGAAGCCAAGGAAGACATGCAGGAAATAGTTGAATTTTTAAGCAACCGGGAAAAGTTCCAGACGCTGGGAGCCAAAGTACCAAAGGGAGTTCTTTTGGTTGGACCACCGGGTACAGGCAAAACCCTGCTGGCCAAGGCCATCGCCGGCGAGGCCCGGGTACCGTTTTTCTCCATCAGCGGTTCTGAGTTTGTTGAAATGTTTGTCGGTGTGGGCGCTTCCAGGGTGCGTGATCTGTTTGAGCAGGCCAAGCGCAACGCCCCCTCCTTAATCTTTATAGATGAAATCGATGCCGTCGGCAGGCAGCGGGGAGCCGGGGTTGGCGGCGGCCATGACGAACGAGAGCAGACACTCAACCAGATACTGGTGGAGATGGACGGGTTTGACACAAGCACCAATGTAATTATAATTGCAGCCACCAACCGCCCCGACATCCTTGACAATGCCTTGCTCAGGCCAGGGCGCTTTGACCGCAGAATTATACTCGACATGCCCGATATCAACGGCAGAAAAGAAATATTTAAAATCCATGCCTCGGGCAAGCCGCTGGCAGGCGATGTCGACATTGAAGCAGTGGCAAAGCAGACCATAGGTTTTTCCGGTGCAGATCTGGCCAATCTGGTTAACGAGGCTGCCATCCTTGCCGCCAGAAGGGACAAGAAAGAAATCGGCATGTCGGAACTTGAGGAATCCATAGACCGGGTGCTTGCCGGGCCGGAAAAGAAAAGCCGGCGCATCAGCCCCAAAGAAAAGGAAATTATTGCCTACCATGAGGCAGGGCATGCCCTGGTGGCCCGCATGCTGCCAAATTCCGACCCGGTTCACAAGGTTTCGGTAGTTGCCCGCGGCATGAGCCTGGGCCACACCCGCCAGTTGCCGGTTGAAGACCGCTATATCGAAACCGCTTCCCAGTACAGAGACCGGCTGGCCACCCTTATGGGCGGTAGAGTTGCCGAAGAAATCATGTTCAATGAGCTTTCCACCGGGGCTTCAAACGATATCAAAGTAGCCACCAACCTGGCCAACAAGATGGTCACCCGGTACGGAATGAGCGCCAAACTTGGGCCGCGCACTTTCGGCGAACGCCAGGACATGGTTTTTCTTGGCCGGGAGATAACCGAACAAAGGGATTACGGCGACAGGATTGCCGATGTAATAGATGATGAAGTAAACGCCATCATCGGGGAAGCATATGAAACTGCCAAACGCATCATTACCGAAAATTGCTCAAGGTGGGTTCATGTTTCCAACCTGTTGCTGGCCAGGGAAAGCCTTGAGAGCGACGAACTTGAAAAGGCCTTCAATGAACCCCTCGATTAACCCCGGCTGGCTTCATATTTAAATTCAATCGCTGTTGGGTTGCCGGTGAAACATTTATTAACCGGTACAAATACTCTGGCTTGCCCCGTGATGGTTGAAAATGACATTTAGTGGATGTTAGAATTTTCCTGTACCCTTCCATTATTATAGTGCCAGCTTGATTCTTTACCCTCAAAACAATCAAAAAGTTTCCATTTATCTGCCGATTTCGGCATCCTCTTTCTTAATTAACAAAAGGAGGTTTTGTTATGAAAAGATTATTACTGATTCCAATTTTAGCCATGGGGCTACTGCTCACGGGATGCCCTGAACCCAACGAAATGGAAGACCCGTTCCCCGATAATGGAATGGAGCCTGAAATGTCCATTATCAACTCAAGCATTTAGGTTTTCGATTTATACTGCTTGAGACATTAAACAATACGGGCAAGCACAGCGACACAATAAAGAAAAGCACCGGCCCTTCCAGGCCGGTGCTTTTCTTTCAGCAGTTTTTAGATGCTGTCATAAGTTTTACCCCAAAACCTATTGACACCGGCCCAATGGCAAACTAGTATACACATATTGCCGGGTAATAATCCTGGCGTGGTTTACGCCTTACATACTATGCCGGCGCCCACCCTTACGCCAGATTAACAGGGAGGTGCTAATGGAAAAGGTTTGCAGTTTCCCCCGGATGGTCTGCTGGCCTCCCCCGACCATGGCTTATAGAATTTTCACCCGCCGCACGCTTTGGGTACCTCGTATGCCTATTAATTATTTACAGCCATAAGTAATATCTATGCAGATGACTAAAAACCAGAAATTTACCTGGCAGTGTAAAAACTGCCAGGACTTTGCTATAGTCCATTGGCCTGAAAGTATCGATAAAAAAGCTTTCTTTATGAATAATGCCTTTTTAAAAAATTTAAAGATTCAAACAGGTTTTGCCCTGCTCGGCGATAAACTGTTTAATTGATAACTTACGGTTTATAAAAATATGTTGCAAGAAGGAAAATCAAAATATGGCAGAAAATGAAAAATGCATGGTCATTTTCCAACCATCGGGCCGCCGTGGCTATGTGGAAAAAAACAAAAACCTCAAGGAGATTTCCACCAATCTCGGAGTTGATATCGAAGGCATTTGTGGTGAAATAGCCATCTGCGGCAAGTGCAAAGTAAAAATTGAAGAAGGAGAATTTGAAAAATATGGAATAAAATCTTCCCGCCAGAACCTGTCTCCGATCGGCCCATCAGAAAAGAAGTTTTTTAACCTGCAGCAGGAAGAAGAAGGGTTCAGGCTGGCCTGCCAGGCCAGGGTTCTGGGTGATGTAGTTGTGTTTGTGCCAGAAGAGAGCCGGCTGGGGAAACAGGTGGTTCGCAAGGCAGCCACCGAGAGGCCGATTAAGATTAAACCGGTAGTAAAAAAGTACAGCGTCCAGCTGGAAAAAGCTTCCCTCGAAGACCCCCTGGGCGATTGGGAGCGCCTGGAGCAGGCACTGCAATCTGAATACAGACTAAAAAACCTGTCAATAGATTACCAGGAACTGCTAAAACTCCAGGACTGCATAAGGGAAGGTGAATGGAACGTAACAGTTTTTGTCTGGCAGGGAAAAGAGGTTATAAAAGTTGAACCGGGCGTTGTTGACAGCATATACGGGCTGGCTGTAGATGTCGGTTCAACTACAGTAGCCGGGTACCTGTGCGATCTGGAAACAGGTAAAGTAATTACAACCGCTTCCATGATGAACCCGCAGGTAATATACGGTGAAGATGTTATGAGCCGCATCAGCTACACTATGACCAACCCGGACGGGTTAAAAATATTAAACCAGGCCATTATAGACGGCTTGAACGGAATTGCCGAGGACGTGGCCAGGCAGGCAGATATCAAGCGCCAGGACATCGTAGACATGGCCATTGTGGGCAATACCTGCATGCAACATCTATTCCTTAACCTGAACCCCTATTATATAGGAAGGGCTCCGTTCCCCCCTGCACTTCACCATTCAATGGACATCAAAGCCCGTGATTGGGGTCTAAAAATAGAAAGGGAAATCAAGGTAGACGCTATAGGGGATGCGCCCCCCTGCCAGGCAACCTGCCCCGCAGGAGTAAACGGCCAGGACTTCCTATACCTGGCAGCCCAAGAAAAATATGCCGAAGGGCTGGAGATGGTCAGACGGTCTATACCTTTCGCCGGAGTACTGGGCAGAGTATGTACCCATCCATGCGAAAATGAATGCGAGAGGGGTAAAGTAGATGAACCCATATCCCTGCGCAACGTTCACCGCTTTCTGGCAGATTATGAGATTTCACAGGGGCGCCCTGCTGCATCTCCTGTAGAAATAACACAACATGATAAAAGGGTGGCTGTAATAGGTTCAGGGCCTGCCGGGCTGACCTGTGCATATGAATTAATACGGCGTGGATATCCCGTTACCATTTTTGAAGCCAGAGAAAAAGCCGGCGGTATGCTCCGTTATGGCATACCGGCCTATCGCTTGCCTGAAAATGTACTCGACAACGAAATTGACTATATCAGAGAACTGGGAGCAGAGATCAAGACCGGCCAGGCGGTAACAGATATTGACTGGATTTTTAATCAGGGATACCGCGCAGTATTTATGGCACAGGGTGCCTGGAAGAGCCCCTCAGCCGGCATAAAAGGCGAAAAGCACGACGGCATCATGCATGCCCTTAAATTTTTAGAAATGGTCAACCGCGAAGAAGAAGTTGCCGTCACCTCGAATGTAGCCGTTATCGGAGGTGGCAATGCAGCCATAGACAGCGCCCGCTCTGCTCTGCGCCTGGGTGCCAGAAAAGTTACTGTTATCTACCGGCGCAGCCGGGAAGAAATGCCGGCAATCGAATCCGAGATTACTGAAGCAGAAAGAGAAGGCATCGAGTTCAAATTTTTGGCCGCTCCATCTGAAATAATTTATCAGAATGGACTTTTAAAGGAAATAAAACTGAATAAAATGGAACTGGGTGAACCTGATGAAAGCGGTCGCAAGAGACCGGTGCCGGTTGAAGGCCAGCAATCTTCCTTTGCGACCGGCATGGTTGTCATGGCTACGGGCCAGTCGCTTGACACCTCGATGCTGCCCGCAAACATCAAGTTAAATGAAGCAGGTTATATCCAGGTGGATGCGGTTACTTTCCAGACAAATATCGAAGGCGTATTTGCCGGTGGAGATTGTATAAACGGCCCTGCAGATGTTATTACTGCCGTCAGCAACGCTCAACAGGCGGCAATATCCATAGAACTCTACCTGGAAGGAGCCGACATGACCCAGGGGCGCCCCCCTGATCCGGTCAAGATAGAGGACATCCCCAAAGAAGGTGTCGAGCCCAGAGCACGCCTCCAGCCACCGGTTCTTGAGCCGGAAAAAAGGCTCTCTTTTGAAGAAGTGGAAGCCGGTTTGAACCAGGAAGACGCCAGCGCTGAAAGCAAGAGGTGCTTGAATTGCGGTATCTATGCCCGTGCAAAGGAACCCGGCGAAGAAATGGTGCGCGGAACCGGGATACACATTTCTCCCGGCGCCTACATACATGTTCTACCCATCGAAGCCGGTTTCGTAGGATCGGATAATGTAGGAGTGCTGATTGCCGAAGAGCCCTACAAACAGGATAAAGTTGAGCTGATTATCGACATCGGCACCAATGGTGAGCTTATACTTGGCAATCGTGAAAAGCTCATCTCTTCATCCTGTGCCACAGGACCGGCCTTTGAAGGTGCAGAAATAAGATATGGCATGCGGGCGGCGCCGGGCGCCATTGAAAAAATTGTTATCGACTCTGATACCAGGGAAGTCAAGTTCAAAGTAATCGACTGTGAAGAATGGAATACCGAAGTGGAAAACATCGGCGCCAAGGGTATCTGCGGCTCGGGCATAATAGATGTAGTGCCCCAACTGTTTCTGGCCGGTATCATTGACCGCACCGGCCGTTTTGTCAAAGATATTTCAACCCCACGCCTTAGGGAAATAGATGAAAGCGTGGAATTTGTCATTGCCTGGGCCAGAGAAACATCGATCAATCAGGATATAGTCATCCGCCAGGAAGATATCCGGGCCATTCAGCTTGCCAAGGGCGCCATGTATGCCGGTGCAAAAATAATGATGCGCAACCTGGGAGTTGAAAAACTGGACAAGGTAATCCTGGCAGGAGCTTTCGGCAGCTATATCGACAGGGAATCGGCTGCCTTGCTTGGCCTGTTCCCGGATTGTGAATTGAGCAATGTAATTGCAGTCGGCAACGCAGCCGGAGATGGTGCCAGAATGGCTCTGCTAAACAGTGACAAGCGCAAAGAAGCAGACAGTATGGCACGTAATGTTGAGTATATAGAGCTTACACTTGCCCCGGATTTTGACAAAGTATTCACCCAGGCGATGTGGATACCCCATATGAAAGACAGCTTTCCCTCCCTCAAGCATCTGCTGCCCGGTAAAAGTGAATAAAATTAAGGAGGATTGATCATGTTTAGCTATCAGCAGCCGCAGAAAGTCTGCCGCATAGGCAATATCGAGTTCGGCGGCCAGCCTGGAGAAAAGCCACCCGTTTTAATGGGCAACATATTTCAAAAAGGCGATGTGATGCTTGAAAGCCGCAAAGAAGGCAGGTTTAACCGGCATGGAACAGCTGAACGAATTTACAACCTTGAACGGGTTTCAAGAGAAACCGGCGTGCCGGCAATGGTAGCAATAGTTGCCAACAGTGTCGATGAAATAAAAAGGTACATAGACTTTTTGGTATCTATAACCGAAATGCCTTTTGCAATTGATGTATGGATGGAAAAAGTCAGGCTGGGTGCAGCACAGTACGTATCTGAACTCGGCCTGCAGGACCGCGTGCTTTATAACAGCATTACTCCGTGGGATAAAGATCTGGATGGCCAGATAGCTGAAATCAAGCAACTTGGCATAAAACACGTGGTTGTCCAGGTTTTCAGTGAAGAGGATAAAGGCCCGCATGGCAGAGTTCAATCTCTCAAATCTCTTCTGCCGGCAATAGAAAAGGGTGGCTTTGAAAGCATCCTGATAGATACCTCCATTATGAATCTGCCGACTACGTCTCTTTCTTTGATGGCCAACCATCTCATCAAGCAAGAATTCGGTTTTCCTGCAGGTTTCGCCCCTTCAAACGGTACCTACATGTGGCGTAAAGCCGCTGGCGAGATGGGCATGGCCAATTTCCCGGCAGTTGACGCCGGTGTACATGCAGTATCAGCGCTGCTTTCTGATTTCCTGCTTTTCGGACCGCTTTCGGGAACTCAACGGGTATTCCCGGCTGTAGCTGCTGCCCACAGCATGATGACCGCCCTGGCCTTTGAAGAAAGAGGGCTAGTGCCAGCAGATAACCATCCCCTGGCACTCATGTTTCCAGACGTACTGGAACAATTTAAAAAACAAAAAGGAGAAGGGTAAATGAATTCAAGGGAGAGAGTGCAGGCACTATTCAACCGGCAAAAACCGGATTATGTACCCGTTTTCAGCGGCTATGGAAATATCACCGTACATGGCTTGAAAAAACACGGGTGGAAATTTCCTGAAATACATACAGATGCCGTGAAAATGGCCAAAATGGCCAACTCTACCTATGAATTATTCGGATTCGAATGCTCTGTAGCTCCATTTGACATGGGAGTTGAAGCCGAAGTTCTGGGTGCAAAAGTCAACTTCTACACACATCAGGACGGTATACTCTACCCCACTATAGTGGAACACCCGGCTGAAAAAACAACCGAACTTCAAATAAACATTCCAGATAACCTGGCGCAGGCAGGTCGTCTGCCGGTGGTCACTGAAGCGCTGGGCATGATGAAAAAGGACCTGGGCAACGAAGTTATGATCGGCTCCTGGGTTCTTGGCCCGTACACTCTTGCAGGACAGCTTGTGGACCTTTCCGACCTTTCCAAATCGGCCTTCAAGCGAACCGACCTGGTAAACCAGATTCTGGAAACGCTGACCGGATACCTTATCAGCGTTATAGACCTGTACCGTAAGGCGGGGGCAGACTATATTACAGTCAGAGAAATGGGCGCCGGGCCGGATATCCTCAGTCCCAGAATGTTTAAAAACCTTATTCAGCCGCATCTTATCCGGTTATTTGAAAGTATACAATCTCCCAAAGTGCTGCATATGTGCGGCGATACCAATGCCATCGTTGAACTTCTAAACGAGTGCGGGGCAGATGCTCTCAGCCTTGAAAAGAAAAACCAGATCGCCGAAACCCGGAGCAAACTGGGTGATGAAGTCCTTATTTTTGGCGATATTGACCCTTATGGAGTTCTGGTTGAGGGTGATAATTCTGATGTTGAAGTGGCAGTCAAGCAGGCCCTGGATGCCGGCGTAAACGCCCTCTGGCCGGGCTGTGATATATGGCCGGACGTACCGGCAGAAAACATGAAAGCTTTAATGGATAACGCGCGTAAACACGGTAAACTTTTATAGTAATTATATACACCCGGAAAGCAAGGGGGTCTTTTAAGCTGGTTTAATCAGTCAACCAGTAAAATGGCAAACCAGCATGGTGGCTGATTATTAGAAAAGGCGGCTTCAAAGCCCTGCTTTTTTGCAGTAGCAATCACATCTACGCCAAGTCCTTCAGCGGCTGGCCTGGCCTCGAACGGGTGCAAACATGCCGAACCCGGACCAGCACACTCGGAGCAAAGATGGCATCCGCCCCCTGCGAGGCCCGCTGCCAGGGGGTATCCATTGTTTAAACAAATACTTTCCAGCCGGCCAAGCATCTGGTATACTCGCCGCTGGCTGTTTCTCAGGCCTTGAATGTAATTATTCACTCCCTGGTCCTTATCTTGGTCGCTGGCCTGGTCACCTGTCTTCCATGCTTCAGCCAGATTATCCTTTTCAATTATGCCGGCAGGCGCACTTTCGGGATGGCTTTCAATTTTCAGCAAAAGTGCTGATTGATAGCCGGAGAGAATCCGTTTGAATTCTTTTACGGTGAAGATATTGGGCGGGCACATCAGGTTAGTCCCATAATTTGAACATCGCGGCACCAGGCACTTGAATCGAACTCTTTCATCAACCACAATCTGATCCGCCGGGAGGTGTGCCACACTGCTTGCCCCTGTCTTGAGAGCAGTTTGGCTGAGGTGTTCCAAAAAAGCCCGGAGGTGTTTTTGACTCAAATTTGTAAAACCTCCTTCTGATTTACAGTGTCAACCGGGCGTGTCTTTAAAAAGGTTTTAGAAGTATTGCCGAAGATTATAACACAAACACTTGCTTCGTTTAAGACTTTTTATCCCCTACAAACTGTATTCCTTTGTTATACAAAATTTTATCCAGGAAATAAACTTGAGGAAAATTGCACCTAAAAGCCCGAAACCTATTGACACCGGCTTATGGGCGCACTAGTATACAGTAATTGACCGGCAAAATACGACCGGCGTTTTCTCTTAGAGTTTAATCTTTATCCACCCTGCTCCAGATAAAAAGGAGGTGCTGATGGAAAAGGATTAAAATTTCCCCAATCACGTTGCAAGCGATGCTTCTTTGCAACATGTAAAGCACAATTATTCCCTTTAGGCAGATTATTTGCAAAGAGGCCACTTTCTTGTCAGCAATGCATCCAAACGGGACTGGATAAATACGACCCGGTAAAAAATTTATGGAGGGAAATGAAATGCAGTTTAAACCTGACAAACTGTCACCACCGGAAAGAATGGGCGCTTTACTTACTCGCAAGCAGCCCGACCGGGTACCTTTTATTCCTTTCATCTTCGGTTATTGTGCGAAAAATGTAGGCTACCCTGTAGCTTCCATTTATGAAGATGCCGAAAAAAGCTTCTGGGCTCAGCTCTGGTCTTCGATGCAGTACGATTATGACGGCGGCCCATTATACGCATATGCCTCCTATGGCGGCTGGGAGTTCGGAGGGGACATCAAAATGCCACGCAGTGAATGGGAACAGGCGCCTGTGGTTACCCGCTTTCCTGTTGAAACAGAGGAGGATGCCTGGAATCTGAAGCTTCCCGAGGTGCCCGGGGCTGGTTGCCTGCCGATTGCATTCAAAGTTGCAAAAATTCAAGCCGAAATGGGCATGCCTGTCACTGTTCCCCTCACCGGTCCTTTCACCATGGCAGGTAATATTTGTGAAGTAGACCGATTGTGCCGCTGGATGATGAAGAAGCCGGAATTAGCCCACCATATTCTGGGCCTGTGCCGGCAGCATTCAATTGATGTAATCAAATTCTGGGTTAAACAGTTTCCACCGGAAAGCATTTTAGCCTTCAGCGGAGAGGCCACAACTGCCAACCAGGTGATTTCTCCAAAGCAGTTTAAAGAGTTTGCCATGCCCTATCTAAAAGATGTTCACCAGGAAATGATGAACCATGGAATAAAACATGTACTGTGCCATATTTGCGGAGAGCAAAATGCCAACCTCGAATACTGGGCTCAGGTCCCCATGGGGGATCCGGGCGTTGTCAGTTTTGGACATGAAGTCGACCTTGAAACGGCAGCCAGATACTTTCCCAATGATATTATTGCAGGTAATATAGAGCCTTCTGTGATACAAAATGGTACACACGAGCAGGTATATGAGCTTTGCCGCATTGCAATTGAAAAAGGTAAAAAAATAAAAAATGGATACGTTTTAATGGCAGGATGCGAAGTTCCTGTTATGGCGCCGCCTTTCAACATATGGACCATGCGAAAAGCCATCAACGATTTCGGCTGGTATGATTAACTTTTTGCCGGTTAGCTTTTTAATATTCTGCTACCCGTGAAATATTCGAGGATAAAAACAAAAGTTATACTTCAAAACCTATTGACACCGGTCTACCGGCAAACTAGTATACAAATGTTGCCAGGCAATAATCCCGACCTGGTTTGTGGCTTTACTATTATGCCGGTGACCACCCTTGCCTTAGATTAACAGGGAGGTGCTAATGGAAAAAGTTTGCAGTTTTCCCCCCGGCTGGCCTGCTGGCCGCCCGGCCATGGATTCTGGAATTTTTATCCGCCGCACACTTTGATTATCTCCCCTTGCTCCACCATTAATTAAAGTATTTTTAAGGAGGAATAACCAATGGCAAGTGAAGAAAGAACCGCCGAAATCCTGGATAAGCTCAGGCAGGCAGTGTATGATTTCGAAGAAGACGATACCGTCAAGTGGGCCAATACCGCACTGGAAGAGGGGGTGGACCCTTTCAAAGCCACCCTGGATGGACTGGCTACCGGCATGATAGAGGCCGGCGAAGCCTACAACCGCAAGGAATACTTTGTACCCGAACTCCTCATGTGTGCTGATGCGCTGTATGCCGGGCTGAATATTTTAAAGCCGGCCATCGAAGCCTCGGGGCGCTCGGCTGAAGTGAAGGGCTCCATTGTACTGGGAGTGGTCGAGGGTGACGTACACGACATCGGCAAGAACCTGGTCAAGATGATGTTTGAGGTTGCCGGATGGACGGTGTATGACCTGGGTAAGGACGTACCCCTGGACAGGTTCGTTGAAGAACAGTTGAAAACCGATTCGGAAGTCGTCGGCCTGTCTGCCCTGATGACCACCTCCATGCTGGCCATGCCCGAGGTAATCAAGCGCATAAGAGCCAAGAATCCCAAAGTGCGCATCATGCTGGGCGGGGCACCCATCAACCCCGAGATTGCCGAAAAATACGGTGCCGACGGCTATGCCAAAACAGCCGGCACTGCTGTGGATGAGGCTATCAATCTACTAAAGATGTTAAAGGAGGAAGAGGGGAGCAAATAAATCTTTTTTAAATAATCCCGGTGCCTGTAACTTACGGTTTTCCACTGAAGTATCTTTACTGGAATTCTGTGCCTTACCCTGTTTTCTTGGTACCTTTAAGGGCTTAATACAACCAGGTTTAATGGGTGTGGGTTATTTTTTACCCCACGACCTTTGAGACATTGATGTATTTTTGACCATTTGACCAAAGCCCCTTGGTAGCAGGATAATTTAACAATGGTATTTCAATCTCCCTTATAGCCAAGGGAGATATTTTTAAATATAATGACAAATAATTTGTTAATGATTCATGGTATGTGGGTTGGCAGCTGGTGCTGGTATAACTACAAGGAGTACTTCGAAGCCCGGGGTTATAACTGTATTACACCCACGCTGCGCTATCACCATGTAAGCCCGGATAAAAGCCCTGATCCCCGTTTGGGGGGCACCAGTTTGCTTGACTATGCAGCTGACCTGGAAAAAGAAATACTCCAACTGGATAAACCACCAATCATTATGGGACATTCGATGGGAGCATTACTTGCCCAGATACTGGGCTCCAGAGGCCGGGCAAGGGCCCTGGTTCTCCTTACCCCGGCCCCACCCAATGGCATTTTCTTCCTCTCACCCTCGATTATAAAAAGCTTCTGGAGCATACTTACCATGAAAGGTTTTTATAAAAAACCGGTGCGCCAGACTTTCAAAGAAGCCAGCTTCTCCACTCTGAACCTTCTGCCGGAAAAAGAGCAGAGAAACCTGTTTGACCGCTTTGTTCATGAGTCGGGAAAGGCAGTATTCGAAATCGGTTTCTGGTTTCTGGATCAAAAAGGTGCTTCCCGGGTTGACCATAATCTTGTCACGGTTCCGGTGCTTATTATCGGAGCAGGCAAGGACCGGATTACCCCTGTTTCTCTTATAGATAAAGTCGCTGAAAGGTACGAAAAAGTATCGACCTACCGAGTATTCCCTGGCAATGCCCACTGGGTGGTAGGTGAACCGGGCTGGAAACAGATAGCCGAATTTATAAACGACTGGCTCAAGGAAACAATCAACCATCAAGAGTAAATCGTTTTTAAAATACCAGGAACTACACCGTCCTGTAACCATTTATGGAGCGGTTATAAATTCCAGCCTTTTCAACTTGAGCCTTTATGATTCACCTGTTTAAAAATATAATATTTAAATGCCAGGCCAATTTCAATTTTATGCCAGGCAAGGAACCTTTAAATGTTTTAAAAAGCAGAATTAAAGCGTGGCCGGGGCCATGTTTACCGGATGCACTCAACCGCCGTCTGCCGGCAGTTGATGTAGTGAACAAAGCAATTAATTAGTGTAAAAAAAGCCCTGAAAACCTTTGACAGGTGGAAATTTATAAACTATACTCAAACTGCAACTGGCAATCCTGAAATTACTGCCACCTGCTTAACAAACACTGCCGAAACCATCGAACGGGTAAGGTTTAAAATTGTACACAGGAGGTAGCGGCATGGAAAAGGTCAAGGATAAAACAAGAATTTCAGAAATGCTCTCGGATGGCAAACTAAGCTTCAAAGACCCCAAAACAGGTTACATTTATAATATTTGCGCTGTATGCCCGGAGGATGGGTGTGACTGCTCTATAACCAGCCACGACCGTGATACCGAGGGCAACCGCACCACCATTACCCGGCTGGTTTTTTCCTGCCCTGCTTGCGGTAATCGCTTTTCTGCCGGGCCTGATGAAATATATCTCAAGTAACCTGGCTGAGGCCAGACCAGGTATATATTAAATACCGCGTCCTGCCCTGCCCGGAATATGGACCAGCATTGAAAGGAGGTGGTTATCATGCTGGACAACCACGCCTATAATTTGTTTGCGCAACTCACTGAAGAAAGCAAAAGCCTGTGGCGCATAAATAACAACTACCTGACAGATGCGACCAATTGCGACCAGTGCCGCATATTCTGGCAAAGAATTATCCAGGAAAAGGAAGACAACATAGCAGGATTACGCCAGCTTATCAAGAGCCACCTCGATTAAATTGAAAGTAATTAATGGCCCTATCTCCAAAAAGTTTTTAAACTTTTAACAAAAACCACAACCCGTAAAAAACCGGGTACAAATTTCTGCCTCACTTACTTTTATTACTGGAACTTTTTAAAACACCGGCTACACATGGTAACGGGCGGAAAAAATGTCGTGGCACTCTTCATATCCTTTATACTTCTGGACTCACCACAAATTTTACAGGTAAATTTTACTCCTTCCTGTTCGGCCTGGGTTTTTTTGCTTGAGGAGGTTTCACCTTTTAAAACATTCTTTTTTTCATTTTTTTCGTTTGACAATTGACAACTTCCCCCGCATTTGAAAATTTTAATAACCTACCCACTTATAACAGTTATGCTCCCGGTTTCGCAAGTACCTCCATTAATCCTGTAATTGTATACAAAAAATAAAACACCAGGATTTAACCAGCAGCTAGAAAAAATTTTCCAAAAATTGCCTTTAAAATACCTTTTTGTTTGGTAAAATACACATATAAGAACAAAAAAGGAGGGTCAAAATGAGAATAATGAAAAGTAAAAAGAGGCTAAAATTATTCAAGCCGTCTATCGTCTTCATGCTGGCAGTACCATTCATTTTAACCGGATGCGTGCCACCTGAAGGACCATCAAACAACGCTTTGCCGGAAAATGCCAGGTTAACTCTACCCGAACCGGAAACCGACAGTGATTACTCCCTGGAACAAGCGCTACAGGAACGAAGGTCGGTCAGGAGTTATACAGAAGAACCCCTGACGCTGGCTGAAGTCTCCCAATTATTATGGGCAGCCCAGGGAATAACAGAGCCTTCCAGTGAATTTAGAGCAGCACCATCGGCCGGTGCAACCTATCCCCTGGAGACTTACCTGGTAACCGGAAACGTGGAGGATTTAAGTTCCGGGGTTTACCGTTACGACCCTGTTGAACACGAGCTCATCAAGGTGCTTGGAGAAGATGTTATGGGAGAGCTGGCATCTGCAGCACTGGGGCAGAGCTGGGTAAGAGAAGCCGGTGCCAACATCGTTTTTACTGCTGTCTATGAGCGTACCACACAAAGGTATGGAGACCGGGGTGAACGGTACGTTCATATGGAAGCTGGCCACGCATCACAAAACGTGTACCTGCAGGCAACAGCATTACAACTGGGCACTGTTACCATCGGAGCTTTTTATGACGAACAGGTACGCGATATTTTGCAACTACCTCAAAATGAAGAGCCGCTTTACATTATGCCGGTGGGAAAAACATAAGGCTTTACGCCCTTATCTGATTTAGAAATTTATGTTTTAGGAGTCGCAATATGGAAAAAATAGTTATCAAATTGGCGGCCTGGATTTTATTAATTTTTGGTTTATTCTGCCTTTTTGATGGAATTGCTGCCCTGCTATCTGGCAATCCATGCTGGATAATCCGTATAGGTTTTGGCCCGCTGTCTATTACGGCTGGTGGAATACTTGTTTACCTGCTCTCAAAAACAGGAGGTCAAAATGCGAGAACTTAAATTATTAATGAATGCTTCATGCTGGATACTCTTTTTAGCAGGCCTGATAACTCTTGCCCTGGGGGTTTATTACAGGTTTGCCACTTTTGATGATTTCAAGTTGTGGCAAGGAGCCATGGGCCTTGGGATAGGCGTGGTATTTCTGAGCGGGATACTTGCTTTTTTACGCAATCGGACTGATTAAGTAAGCAACTCCTTGTTTGAATCAGCACGGATGGCACCTTAAAGGTTAATGAGATGACGGTAACCATAGGACTAAACCCTTACCTGGTTGATTATCCTGTTGCAATCACCTGGTACCTGGTATTATTACTTGCCGGCCTGCTTATTTCCCTCTTTATTGCCATAAAACTCTCGGGCAAGTATGGCCTTGATGGTCGTAGTACACTTTTCGCTCTTTTAACGGCCATCCCCGGTGGACTTATTGGAGCCAGGCTTTTTCATGTAATAGACAAGTTTGATTATTACTCGGTTAACTTACACCTAATCCCGCTTTTCTGGACAGGTGGCTTTTCTCAATATGGCATGTTAATTGGCGGGCTTTCCTTTGCATTACTATTCTCCTGGTTGAAAAAGCTGCCCGTTTGGAAATTTCTGGATTTGATTGCGGTGCCACTGTTAATCGGACTTTCATTTGGCAGAATTGGTTGCGTGATTCATGGCTGCTGCTACGGTAATCCTACCGGACTTCCCTGGAGTTTTACCTATACCAATCCGAACAGTCATGTTGCACCTGAGTTACTCAACAAAGCCCTTCACCCTGCTCAAGCATATGAAGCTATATGGTTTCTGGCCCTCGGCAGCATTCTTTTTCTAACCGCCAGATACTTAAGGCCGATAGAAGGAATCACTTTCCTTATTTTTATAATTGGTCATTCAGCCAGCAGATTTCTAATCTTTTTTTCCCGTGGAGAATACCAGGAACTGCAGGTAGCATTGAATTTGACTCAAGCACAATTGATATCAGTTTTATTTTTTATTACTGCCGTTTTTTGCCTTGTACGCCGCCTCCGCCTTTACCGCCAGACCCCTTCAACGACAAATAAAACCCCTCACAGCAAAACCTGACATATTTTCAATAAGTCTTGTGTTGCCCATCAAGCAATGGCAAAATGTTTGCAGCGAATAAAATAAAGGCAAAGAGTTTCAATTTATGAAGAACAAAAAAATAACACAAATCCAAAAACGGGATGGCTCACTGGCAAATTTCGAACCGGAAAAAATCAAAATCGCCATTCAAAAAGCCCTGACAGCTACCGCTACCGGTGATGAGCGTATAGCTGCAAAACTGTCCGGAGAAGTGGTCGACAAGGCGAAGACCCGATTTGCCGGACGAATGCCCACGGTTGAGGAGGTGCAGGATATTGTTGAAGAGGTGCTCATTTACCGGAACTACGTTTCGGCAGCCAGGGCTTATATCCTCTACCGAAAACAAAGAGAGCAGTCCCGACAGATCAAAAACAAATTGGGGGTTCATGACGACCTGAAACTGGGTATCAACGCCATTCGGGTGCTTGAGAAACGCTATCTTTTAAAGGATGATTCCGGACGTATCCTGGAAACCCCCGGCCAAATGTTTCAAAGAGTAGCATCATGCGTGGCTTCTGCCGAAAAGGAGTTTAAACCAAAAGCTGACATTTCCGGCCTGGAAGAAGATTTTTTTCAACTTATGAAAAACCTTGAATTCCTGCCCAATTCACCTACCCTGATGAATGCCGGCACTCCGCTGGGTCAGCTCTCTGCCTGTTTTGTCCTGCCGGTGGAGGACTCGATGATTGAAATTTTTGAATCCTTAAAACATATGGCCCTAATCCACCAGTCTGGAGGAGGGACGGGGTTCTCTTTCAGCCGTCTAAGGCCGATGGGAGATGTGGTGTGCTCCACCAGGGGCATTGCCTCCGGCCCGGTTTCTTTTATGAAAATATTTAATACGGCCACGGAAGTTATCAAACAGGGAGGCAGAAGACGGGGTGCCAACATGGGCATTTTGCGCATTGATCACCCCGACATCAGGGATTTTATCTTCTCCAAAAACAATGAAGGTTTTCTGGACAATTTTAACATATCTGTTGCCCTTACCGATGAGTTCATGCAGGCAGTTACCCAAAATAAGTTGCAGCCATTGATAAATCCCCGCACAGGTACCTCTTCAGGATCCATCCAGGCCAGAGAGCTCTTTGATGCGATTGTAAACCAGGCATGGAGAACCGGCGACCCCGGCATAATATTCCCTGATGAAATCAACCGTCATAACCCTACACCTCAACTCGGACCTATCGAAGCAACCAATCCCTGTGGAGAATTGCCATTGCTGCCATATGAAAGTTGCAACCTCGGTTCGATCAACATGTCAAAGATGGTTACCGGAGGCCAAATTGATTGGGAAAAATTAAAAAAGGTGATCCAGTTATCAATACGTTTTCTGGACAATGTTATCGAAATTAATCGCCTGCCCCTTCCCCAGGTAGAGGAAGCAACCAGGCAAAACCGCAAGATAGGCCTGGGTATTATGGGGTTTGCCGATGCCCTGATCAAAATGGGAATTCCGTATAACTCCGAGGAGGCTGTGAATACCGCCGGGGCACTCATGAAGTTTATATATAATCAGGCATACCAAGCTTCTACCCGGCTGGCCTCTGAGCGTGGTGCCTTTCCCGGCTTTAAGGGAAGCATTTACGACAGGTCAGGCGCTCCCGGTTTACGCAACGCCACTCTTCTTTCCATTGCACCTACCGGCACTATCAGCATCCTTGCCGGTTGCTCCAGCGGCATCGAGCCCCTCTTCGGCATCTCATATATGCGTAACGTAATGCAGGGCATGCAGATGCTGGAAATAAACCCTTTGTTCGAACAGGTTTCAAGGGAGCGCGATTTCTTTTCCCAGGAAATGATGCAGCAAATAGCCTCAACAGGAAGTTTGAGGGATGTTGAGCAAATACCCGAAGATGTGCGGCGTATTTTCGTAACCGACTGGGAGATTGACTTTAGATGGCACATAAGAATGCAGGCGGCCTTTCAAAAATATGTTGATAATTCCGTATCGAAAACTATAAATTTACCCGCACATACAGGAATAGATCAGGTAAAACAGGCTTACCTGATGGCTTATAATGAAGGCTGCAAAGGCATTACCATCTACCGGTATGGCAGCAAAAAACAACAGGTGCTATATTTTCCCCGTCATCAGTACAAAGGTGAGCCCGAAGCTCCTGTCTATAATACGGTAACCTCGGAGTACGCAGGAGGATGCCCCGGTGAAAGCTGCCCCTTTTAGCATAGGTTTATACTAATATGCGTCTTTACGATTTAATTATTATGTAAAAAAGCATGTGCCTCAACCATTTATAGTTTATAACCTGCTTTTTTCCTGGCAATTTATCTTGACATCGGCCTACCGGGGTGATACTTTGAGTATATCGACTGGCTAGGTACCCGCTACTTTTTGCTTCGGATCTAAAGAGATTTTTATGGCTGAAAAGAATGGTGTCAAAGTCATAACAGACAGCATCGCCTGCATTCCAAATAAAATGCTTGATGAGCTGGATATCACCGTTGTGCCAAGCATCATTTACTTTGGAGACAAAAACTACCGGGATGGTGTTGATTTAACCCCTGATGAAGCTTACCAGATGTTTCTTATCAATCCCGATGAATTTAAGACCTCCCCTGCGTCCGCCGGCAGTTACCTTGATGCCTACCGTAAAGCTGCCAGGCATGCGAATAACATTTTGTGCCTCACCCTTTCATCGAAACTCAGTACCTGCTATTCCATGGCCTGTATGGCAATGGAACGGGCAAAGGAAGAGCTGCCCGAAACAACCATAAAGGTTTTTGACTGTGAAAATGTGACTGCCGCGCAGGGTTTTGTAGTGCTTTCTGCAGCCCGGGCGGCCGCCCAAGGTAAAAGTTTGTATGACGTTATTAAAGCCGCTGAAAAGGTCAAAAAACAGGTCACCTTTTTTATTTTACTCGATACCATCAAACACGTTTACCGCACCGGCCGCATTCCAAAGCCTGCTTCCAATATAGGCGCAGCACTGAGTATTAAGCCTATTCTTACCATTTCGTCCGGAGCCATACAATTTACCGGCATGACCCGAAACCACCAGCGGGGCCTTGACCGGATAATCCAGCTTATTTATTCAAGGGTGGGCCGTAAACCCCTGCATGCTGCCGTAATGCACGCTTATGCACCGAAAGAAGCCGAAACGCTCAAGGAGCGGATTGCTAGAGAATTCAACTGTGTCGAACTATGGGCTACCGAATTCAGCCCCATAATGGGATACGCATGCGGCACGGGCACTGTGGGAGTAGCTTTCTATAGTCAGGGTGATAATACTACTTGAAGCAGCAGAGCAACCTAACATTAGAAAACAGGTGGATTACTACCGGGGGCATAACTGCCCATTATCTTACAGGGGGCGAAGGGAAGCCCGTTATTCTTCTCCATGGGGGCGCCAGCTGTGCCTCAGATGAATGGGAACCCAACCTTGCACCTCTGGCACAAAACTATCGTGTTTATGCACCAGACCTGGTAGGTTTTGGCGATAGTGACAAGCCGGATACAGAATATGCACTTAGCATATGCATTCCTTACAGAAAACATAGTAACTGCAGCTATTGTACTTCGTTTTAAACCAGCCTTTAACGACCTGTTAGTTTTTACCGTTTTGAAATATTTACCCATATAAAAAGGGGAGCTTTCCAGGTAAGCTCCCCTTTTTATATTACATTTATGCAAGCAGTGTAATTAAGGCGTCCAGCCATCAACAATGTCGGGGTTTGCATCCATCCAGGTGCGGGCAGCAACAGACGGATCCATATCATCCACGGCAATATAGGCCATTAT
>PUOQ01000109.1 GCA_003552785.1 Dehalococcoidia bacterium | reverse complement strand
TGTAAAGCAATTATGCCTTCACAGGAGCCACTGCACATTCTTAGCCTCCCATCCGGAGTCGCAATAGCAATTACACAACGAAAACGCGCAGTTCTCCGTTCCTCAGGAACACCCTTTAGCCGGGAAAGCAATAGCATATTTCTTTGATGGTCAGAAGCATTCTTGCCTGCAAATCGGGCAGACAGAACCCCCGGTTTGCCATCAAGTGCATCTACTTCCAGGCCTGAATCATCGGCAAGTGTTAACAAGCCACTCTTTCTGGCAAGATTTACTGCTTTTAAGCGGGCATTTTCTTCAAAAGTTGCACCGGTTTCTTTAATATCAGCAGTCATATTGATATCTGCTGGCGAAATAATATTTAAGCCGGTATCAAGAAGTAAACGCTTAAGCTCCTTTAATTTACCAGGGTTACCGGTAGCTACAAGGAGCATTGATGCCAATGTATTATTCCTCCATGTCCTCGAATCGGTTTTTCAGTTTATCCATCACCTGGGGCATTGTAGTGTATTCCATCTCATCGAGGGGAAGGCGGTGCGGCTCAAAGGGTCCGTGTTGCCGCATTATATCGGCCATCATGTTAGCCTCCGCGCGAGCATTATCAAAAGATATATCTTCGAACATGTCCCTGGGACCTATTAACCTGCCATTAGCCAGCTGGAAACCCATGGCTATGACACGTGGAGGACCATCAAACCGTGTAGGCGTTGAATCAGCAAGTGATACGGGCATCAGTGGGCCCATATGAGAGCCCCTCATCCAGCCCTCAACAAAAATGGGGTGAGAGAAAGGCTCAAGAACTTCACCAACTGCAGGGAAATTGCCCTGGGCTCTTACAATACAAACTGGGTCATCTTTGCCTACATAGCGACCAGCCATTAAGGATAATTTTTGAGTCGACGACACAGCAGCAATATCCCCTGAGTCGCGATGAGTTATCGATTTAACGGCAAATCTTGACGGGGCTCCTATAAACACCAGCAGATCATATATCTCTTCGGGGCAGTTAAAGGTTACTTTTTTGTGCTCTTTTACGTCATGCACCTCAAAAGAAAAACCGGTATGCATGTTACCCGCGATTACCAGTCCCACAGTATTGAAAGGGTCTGCAAATATTTTATAAAGCGGGAAATTCCAGGCCCCGGAGGAAGTTTTGTCAGCCATGTAAATTATTATGCTTTCTGCTTCCCGCTCTTCAATTTCCATCTCAGCAACTCCCGGACCCATTCCTTTAACATTGCATGAAAAAGCATCGCCCAATAAATCTTGCCCGGCACCATGCAGCTTTAGCTTTTTAGCAACTTCAGTGCAATCCACAAAGGTGTCCCAGGCAAGTTTGTGAACCAGCTCACTTCCTTCTCCGTGCGTGTGCGTCATGATAAGTTGAGCATCATCACCACATTTGGTCACATAATAATCAATAAGGGTTCCCTGCTTCTTTGCCTCAGACATCATCTGCTCAGCGTTTTCAAGAACCTCCGGGTGAGAATCACTGTGACCAACCCAGCCACCAATGTCAGCCTTAATAACACTTAGAGTAACCTTCATTACTACCTCCTAGTAGTCAAGCCCTTTTCGGGCGTTAATTCCCTGTCCATACTGGTGCTTGATCATTGACATTTGTGTTACAACGTCGCAGTATTCAAACAGCCTTTTATCTGCATTGCGGCCGGTTAAAATAAGTGAAACTTTGAAAGGGCGATTCTTGATAATATCCAAAATATCATTGTATTCAACCAGACCGCATTCAATCGCAGGGTGTATTTCATCCAGTATAACAAGGTCATACTGGTTGCTCAAAATTGCCTCACGCGAATACTGTAATGCAGCTTTAGCCTCTTTAATATCTTCAGGCCTGATGTTGTTTTTATCCACCCAGCCCTCATGGCCAAAATTTTTAACTGCTATCTCTGGAATTTGACTTAAAGCTGTAATCTCGCCATGGCAAAAACCCGACCCCTTCATGAAAAGCACCATAAGAGATTTTAAACCATGCCCCGAGGCACGGACAGCTGCTCCAATAGCGGCGGTAGTCTTGCCCTTACCGTTGCCAGTGAAAATTAAAACACTCCCGGCGAGATCTGGCTCAGGCAATATAAACACCCCCCAAGTTTTTATTGTCGGGTAACGTTCAGTTTATCAATCTATCTCAAAACGTGTCAATTAATATTTTCTGAATGCAACTAATTTGTTTTCAAGCTTTGCATAGCATATTAATGGCAATGTTCGACTAAGGTTTGCCATAATTCGGTTAAAACCTTACAATTAGTTGCCTTATGAGAATAGTTCGTTTTTCATGTAACGATAATACAGCTTATGGAACTGTAAACAACCATCGAGTGTATCAACTTGCCGGCAAGCCCTATGATGAAATAAATATAAGCGATAAATACTATAATATTGATGAAGTGCGGCTACTACCACCCTGTGAGCCTTCAAAAATTATCGCTATGGGTTTGAATTATTATTCGCATGCCAGGGAAATGGACCTTCCTGTTCCTAATTCTCCCCTGACATTCTTGAAACCCACTACAGCCCTGATAGGTCCTGAAGACAATATTGTTTATCCTTCCGCATCAGCAAGGGTTGATTATGAAGGAGAGCTTGCGCTTGTAATTAAAAAGGTCGCCTGGAGGGTGCCAGTTTCTGATTACAAACAGTATATTCTGGGTTATACCTGTTTTAATGATGTAACAGCACGAGATTTACAGAAAAAAGATGGCCAATGGACCCGGGCCAAAGGCTTTGATACGTTTGCTGCAATTGGTCCATGGATTGAAACCGATATCGAGCCAGACAGCTTGACGGTAGAAACATATTTGAATAACGTAATCAAGCAAAAAGGTAGTATCAGTGATCTTATATATTCGATACCAGAAATAATAAACTTCATTTCAAATGTTATGACATTGCTCCCGGGCGATGTTATTGCAACCGGTACCCCTGCAGGAATTGGCCCCATGAAACCGGGTGATGATGTAATTGTGAAAATATCAAAAATCGGCAAATTGAAAAATTCTGTTATTGAAAATTGCAGATAGAATTATAGAAGCTATTTATCTGATGGATGGCAAAATATCAATTTAAAACAATAGCAGGTTGTATCCCTGACTGGATACACTTTGGGTTTAATAATAACGCCCCCCATCATGATGCTTGTAAAGGTTGGTAATTATTTGAAATACGAATTGTTAGTACTGGATGTAGATGGCACCCTGGTAGATTCAAACGGAGATATATCAAAAAAAGATATCGAAGCCATTCAAATAGCACGAGACAGGGGAGTAATAGTGTCTCTGTCTACAGGCCGGATTCCACTTGCATGCAAGTGGTCATTAAGTAAATTACAACTTGATGGTTTCCATATATTTATAGACGGAGCCCTGGTTTCTGACCTGGATGTTAAAGCGGTTGTTCGTACCCAACCAATCGATCGTGAAACGGTTCTGGAAGCCGTAGAGTTTGCCCGTTCAAATAAAATCTATATGGAAATGTATACCATTGATAAGTTTTATGCCGAGCAAGCCAACTGGACTGATGAAATCCACAAAAACTTTTTTGGTGCTTGCATTACCCTTGATGATATAGAAAAAGTGGGGAAAAAATATGAAATATTAAAAATGGAAACCATAGCTCGTTATCCTGAAGAATATGAAAAAGCGGAATTATTGAAGAAAAAGTTTTCAGGCAAACTACGTTTTTCCATAGCGCGCTCGCCAGCTTTTCCCGGGGTTGATTTTGTAAACATAATTGAACCAGTTGTTTCAAAGGGTAATGCCTTGAAACAACTGGCAAATCATTTTAAAACACCCCTTGAAAAGGTTGTCGCTGTGGGCGATGGCCTTAATGATTTATCTCTTTTGAGTGACGCAGGTTTAGGAATAGCTATGGATAATGCATTCGATGAAGTTAAGGCTGTTGCAGATGTAATAACTGGAAGTGTCGATAACGGTGGTGTAGCTGAAGTTATACAAAATTATTTTCTATAAACACATTAAGTAAATTTACGAACAATCAAATTAAACCTTTAAGCTCTTTAGCTTTTTCCCGCGTTACGCCTTTAATCTTAGAGAGTTCATCAATATCTGCAAGTTTGATTTGTTTAATAGATCCGAAACGTGTTAAAAGCTCCCTTTTTCGCCTGGGACCAATTCCCGGAACTTTGTCCAGAGCAGACAGGGTATTACTCTTATTTCTCAGTGACCTATGGTGCCCGAGTGCAAATCTATGAGATTCATCCCTAACCTGTTGCAATAAATGCAGAGCTATTGATGAAGGTTCTAGCCGGACAGGTTGTTTTGATGAGGGTATGAATATGGACTCATCTTCTTTAGCTATACTAATTATGGAAAAGTCTTCTTCGAGGCCTGTCTCTTTTATAGCGTCTATGGCTGCATTTAACTGCCCCTTGCCACCGTCGATAACTAACAGGTCTGGAACTCTGCCCCAATTGGTGTTGCCTTTTTCTTTGTTGCGCTTGAAGCGCCGATTGATTATCTCCTTTAGCATTGAATAATCGTCCGGAAACTCAACTGTTCTTATTTTAAAACGGCGATAGAGGCTTTTTTGAGGTTTTCCTTTTTCAAACACCACCATACTTCCGGTGGCGTCTTTACCCTGTAAATTGGAAATATCGTAACCTTCAATGCGTTCCGGGGAACGGGTTAAACCAAGAGCAGACTTTAACATACTCAAAGCTTCGTTTGTATTTATATCTTTTGTTTGAAACCTGAATTTGCTGGACTTAATATTCAGATTTGCATTTTGAGCAGCAAGATTAATAATTTCACGTTTGCGACCTTTAGAGGGAGTTAAAACTCTTACTGATCCCCCTTTTTTATATTTAAGCCATTCCAATATGGCAACCCTGTCATCCAGCGGGTATTCAGTTAGTATGCACGGTGGTATAACTGCGGCAGAATTATAAAACTGCTTGACAAAATCAGACATAATGCCGGAATTATTTTCCAAGTGTATATTATACAGAAAAAAACCTTCACGCCCGGTAAGCCTTCCATTTCGAATGAGGAATAACTGCATGAAAGCATTCTTTCCGTCTCTTGCCATAGCGATAACATCCTGGTCTCCGCTAATCCTGGTAGGCAAGTTTTGATAAGTTGCCATTTCTTCTATATACCTGATATTGTCTCTTATCCTGGCAGCTAATTCATAATTGAGTGCTTTAGATGCCTGTTTCATATCCCTGTTGAGATTTTTAATTATGTCTTGATAGTGTCCCTGGAAAAATAAAATAAGGTTATAAACTACCCTGTTGTATTCGGGCTGTGATACCATACCGGCACATGGGCCCATGCAGTAGCCCAAATCATATTCAAGGCATGGACGCTTTCTAGTCCCTGGCTTTAAGTAATTACATGACCTGAGCGGAAACGTTTTTTTTATTGTATTGATAGTCTTTCTAATGGAATGAGAAGAACCAAACGGGCCAAAATATGTCGCACCGTCGGTATCCAATCGACGAGTGATTTCTAATTTAGGCCACTGGCTGTTAGCGTCAATTTTTAAATAAGGTAAATACTTATCGTCTTTCAGGTTAATGTTAAAATATGGGCGATATTGTTTTATCAGATTCAACTCAAGTACAATAGCTTCTTCTTCGGAAGAAGTTATTAAAACATCGATATCCGATATTACCTCAACCATTTTTTGAGTTTTTAAACTTAACTTTGTGCTGGATGAAAAATAAGATCCAACTCTGCTTCGCAAGTTTGAAGCTTTGCCCGCATATATAATATTTTTATGCTTATCTCTCATAAGATAAACGCCTGGTGAGGCGGGCAATGATTTAATTTTGCTTTTCAGAAAATCCTGGCTGGAACTAACCATTTTCGTATCAATCATAGAATAGCTTTAAACACCGCTTTTAGGCTTTTTGTAAAAACTTGTTGCCACTTGCTAATGGATATTATATCTCAGTGCAATGTTACAACTAGAGGTTTTCCAGTGCTTTAATTTTCTCCTGCGCTTCTTGAGCTTTAGTTCTTAAATCATTCGAAAGTTCAGCGGTTGTTTTAGATGCATCGTTAACTGCTTGAATGGCATAAATTGCCAGAGCGGCGATTTCGGAGGCTGCTTTTACAGCCCGGTCAGCGGCTTCTTCGCCCGCTTTACGCACTTCCTCCCCTTTGCGAGCCGCTTCAGCTGTTGCTTCTTCAAGAGCCTTGATTGCCTCCCGTGCTCCTGTATCAGCTTCTTCTGCTTTACGTGCAGCTTGCTCAGAAGCTTCAGTGGCTGATTTTGCGGTTTGCTCGGCTTTCGCCGCAGCATCGGTAGCAGCACGTGTAGCTTGTTCTGCAGCTTTTTCACCGGCTTCTTGAGCTTCTTTAGCTCTTTGGGTGGCTACTACAGATGCCTGCGTGGATGAGCTGGCAGCATCCTTTGCCTCACGTGCAGCAGTTTCAGCCTTGTGTGCGGCTGCAGCAGCTGCCCGGATATTTGCTTCCATTTCATCAAGTATTTGGGGGAGGGGAACAGATAGTATTCTGGTGCGGGGCTGCTCTTCTGAATGGGTTTCCGTTTGTTCATTTTGGTGATCTTTCTCTTTGTCTTCCATCGACGATCTCCTTTACCAGCATATTGTTTACATAATATTTTAAAGACTATTTTCAACCAACTATTAGTATGACTCTAAAAAGAAAAAGCGTCAATAGGAAATAGTGGAATCAAAATGGGTTGCAAGTGTTTAAATTTTTTGAGTGTTATGTTAATATGATAGCATTGAATAAATAGTGAGGGTTAAGTTCAGTGCAAGAGAGCGTTGACAGTTTTCTCAATTATCTGAAAGTAGAAAAGGGGTTTTCAGTAAATACCCTTGATGCGTATAAAAATGATCTATATCAACTTGTTGAATTTGTTGAACGTGATGCCAGGTATAGAAGTGTTATGCCTTCATGGGAAAGTTTTGGAAAACACGGTCTGGCAAGTTACATGGTGGACCTCAAAGGGAGGGGCTATGCAGTAACCACTCTTGCGCGAAAAATTGCTGCAACCAAATCTTTTTTCAACTTTTTATTGGCTGAGGGGAAAATTCAAGAAAACCCAGCTGAAAAATTACTGTCACCCAAGGTTGGAAAGAGCTTGCCGGATGCAATCTCAATTGCTGAAGTTAAGGAATTGTTAAGTCAACCTGCGAAATCTAGCTCTCCTGAAGCCAGACGGGACCGCGCGATGCTCGAGTTGTTATATGCCAGCGGCATGCGTGTAAGTGAAATCGTATCACTTAATCTATATGATGTCGATACGGTAAACAAGACTGTTCGATGTTTTGGCAAAGGCAGAAAAGAGAGAATGGTTCCTGTATACCCATCCGCCGCTCAATCGGTCGAAGACTACCTGAATGAAGCCAGGCCACAAATGGTGCAAAAGGATACAGAGCAGGCATTATTTGTAAACCAAAGAGGGGATAGACTTACAAGGCAGGGCCTGTGGCAGATATTGAAAGCATACGCAAAAGCAGCCGGCCTGGGTAACAAAGTCACGCCGCATACATTACGGCATAGTTTTGCTACCCATATGCTAAGTGGCGGGGCTGACTTGAGGGCTGTACAAGAAATGCTCGGGCATGCCAATATTTCAACAACCCAGGTATATACACACGTTTCATCCGAACATATAAAGAGAGCTTATATTAATTCTCATCCAAGGGCCAAACAAAAATAAACGAGGTGCAACTGTCATTGTCTGCTAAATCGAAAAAACAAAAGAAACAAAAGAGAGCTCAAATAAGGACGATAACCCCGCAAACAGTAAAAATGCCTACGGAGACTTCGAGTGAGACCAATGTTGTTTACAAAGATGTAGCAGTGGAATATGCACCAGCTAAACATTCTCAGGTTCAACCAGATATTATTGAGGGGCGAGTCAAACCGGAAATTCTTATTAAGGAACTTAAAAAGATCGGGGTGTTATTTGCCATCATAATGTTCATACTGGTTGTGGTTTCCGTTCTGTTTTAGGTCTACTTATGGAACCTTTCGAAAGTTATTCCTTTAAAAATGATGCTCTCATCAAATCGATTGAAGCCAGAATTCATGATAAAAAAGTTACCGAGGCAATGGCAAGAGTGCCAAGGCATTTGTTTGTGGATTCTGAACAGCACCCCTTGGCTTATGAGGATGCACCTTTATCTATCGGTTGTGGGCAAACCATTTCTCAACCCTACATAGTGGCCCTGATGACTTCGGCCCTCGACTTAACCGGCAAAGAAAAGGTGCTGGATGTGGGCACAGGAAGCGGGTATCAGGCGGCGATATTAGCTGAGTTATCTGATACGGTTATTACTGTTGAGCGAATACCCGAATTATCACAAAAAGCAGCTTCGGTTTTAAATTCGTTGGGTTATACCAACGTAAAAGTAGAGATTGCAGGAAATAAACTGGGATACCCAGAGGAGGCCCCTTATGACGCTATTCTTGTAGCTGCGGGTGCTCCAGAAATCCCAGGCAGCCTTGTAGCTCAACTAAATACCGGAGGAAGACTTGTCATTCCAATAGGTAACCGGCTTCAACAGGAGCTGATAAAGGTGAAGAAAATGGAAAATGATATTGAGACAAAAAAACTTGGCGGTTGCCGGTTTGTTTCGTTAATTGGCAATGAGGCATGGAGCGAAGAATAAGGCATGGAATATATTGATAAAATAATACAATCGAGAAGAAGTGTTCGGAGGTACAAAAACAAACCGGTGGAGCCTGACATAATAAAACAGGTTCTCCAAGCAGCTCGCTGGGCTCCATCATGGAAAAACAAGCAGTGCTGGAGGTTCATTGTAGTACAGGACAGTGGCATTAAAACGCGCATTTCGCACACAATGGGTCAAAACCGGTCATTGCAGGGAATATTGGAAGCTCCGGTATTAATAGTATTATGTGCAAAGACCGGAGAGTCCGGGTATCATAATGGAGTGCTGGCTACAGAAAAAGATAGCTGGTATATGTTCGACTCGGCACTTTGCATGCAAAACATGGTTTTAAAAGCTCATACTTTGGGCCTTGGCACCGTCATAGTAGGTCTGTTTGATTCCAGCAAAGTAGCCAGCATTATTAAGTTACCCGGTGATTATGAAGTTGTAGCCATGACTCCACTTGGATATCCCGAAGAAGAGCCAGATGCTCCGGAAAGAAAGACCATTCAAGAAATTACGTGGTCTAATTTGTTCGGTGAAACATTTGATCATGATTAGATTTCGAAAATGGCTGGTTATATCTTCTGTAGTATTTTGCTTGAGCATTATTGTCGGCGCGCTATTACCTTTCGAGATATCCGCTGAAGCAATTGCACCCCTGGGCGAATTGGGTATCGACCTGGAATCATTAAGTGCCCCCGTTATTTTTATTATTATACTAATTAATAACATTGTAGCGGTGTTATTCAGTTTTGTTATGAGCCCTCTTTTGTGCATTATTCCGGTGCTTTCTTTATTAATTAACGGTGTAGTTATAGGCATGGTAAGCTCAATGGTTCTTGATCATCAATCATTTGGTTTTTTAATTGCAGGTCTTTTACCGCATGGTATTTTTGAAATACCAGCTCTGATCCTGGGTCTTTCAGCCGCACTCAGTTTTGGCTCTGTGGTTACTCTTTCAATTTTTAAAAAACCCCTTAGAGATGAGATAATGCCCAGCCTGTATAGTAATCTGAAATATTTGGTGGTTGCTATCGGGTTACTCATACCTGCTGCCTTTGTAGAAGCTTTTATAACACCTCTGTTTATGGACATTTTTATCTAACAGTTTGTCTGCTCACAGCCTAATTCATTATAATTGTAAAAAGTATTTTTAAAAGCCAGGGGGATAGAATAATCAACATGAAGCAATATCAAGCCGAGAATATCAGAAACGTAGTTTTAATGGGCCACGGATCTGAGGGAAAAACATCACTGGCCGAAGCCATATTATATAGCAGTGGAATTATATCACGATTTGGAAAAGTTGATAGCGCAACATCGACTTCAGATTATGATCCTGAAGAAATTAAGCGAAAACTCAGTATCAACCTTACACTTCTCCCCTGCGAGTGGCAAAATGTAAAAATCAACGTTATTGACTCCCCTGGGTATCCGGACTTTATAGGGGAGGTGAAATCGGCTGCCAGAGTTACTGAAAGTGCAGTGATAGTTGTTGGAGCTAACTCTGGAGTAAAAACTGGAACCATTATTGCATGGGACACAGCTAATGAAGAAAATTTAAGTAAAGTATTTTTTATAAACAAAATGGAGCGGGAAAATGCTGATTTTTTCAAGGTCGTTGATGAAATCCAAAACAAGTTTGGTATCAACTGTATACCAATACAGATTCCGGTTGGATCACAGGCGAATTTTGCAGGAGTCATCGATCTGATTACCTGTAAATTCTATAAAGGTAATAGTCGTGAAGAAACACCGGTTCCCGCCGATATGGAAGACGAGGTTTCCAGTTGGCGCGAGAAACTGGTTGAAGCAGTTGCCGAAACTGATGATACTTTAATAGAAAAATTTTTGGCTGGTGAAACCATTAATGACGACGAACTGAAAAACTGTCTTATGAATGCAGTTAAAGGTGGAGGCTTCTCACCAATTGTTTGCGGCTCGGCATTACAAAATATTGGCGCTGTTGATTTAATGAATACGGCTATTACTTATCTACCTTCAGGCAAGGATGCGAGCATAAGAACTACTGCAGATTCGGCTGTAAAAGAGTTAGAAGCTGACGAGTCCGGTCCACTTGCAGCTCTTGTTTTTAAAACAAATGCCGACCCCTATGTAGGGAAGTTGTCGTTGTTCAGGGTATATTCCGGTACCATGGCCAGTAATTCGCAGGTCTGGAATGTTAATCGCGAATCCATGGAAAAGGTTGGCCAGTTGTTCGTACCCAGAGGGAAAACTCAGGAAAACGTTTCAAGTGTTCCAGCTGGCGATATAGGGGCTGTTTCCAAGCTTGTAGTTACAGCTACAGGTGATACACTTGGTGAGCAGGCCAACCCCGTAAATATAGCACCCGTCTCATTCCCCGAACCTTCTTATTCTGTTGCTGTTTATCCAAAGAGCAAGGAGGATGTGGACAAAATGGGCACCTCCATTACCCGTATTGTCGAAGAGGATCCTGCTATGCGCATACATCGTGACAACGATACCGGGGAAACCATTTTGTCCGGTATTGGTGACACACAGATGGACGTAGCTGCTGAAAGACTGCAAAGAAAATTTGGCGTTGTGGTGGAATTGAAGACGCCCAAGGTACCCTATAAAGAAACTGTATCCCGGTTAGCAAAAGGGGAGCACAAGCATAAAAAACAATCAGGAGGTCATGGCCAGTACGGTCATGTTATGATTGAAGTAGAACCATTATCCCGTGGCACCGGTAATGAATTCGCTACGCGAATAGTCGGCGGTTCAATTCCAAAGAACTATTTGCCTGCAGTAGAAAAGGGAGTAGTTGAAGCTGAAAGGGAAGGTGTTATTGCAGGTTTTCCGGTGGTTGATGTCAAAACGACTGTTTATGACGGAAGTTATCATCCTGTGGATTCTTCAGAAATATGCTTTAAGATAGCAGGCTCACAGGCCTTTAAAAAGGGAATGGATGCTGCTATTCCGGTATTACTTGAGCCTATCATGAACCTGAAAGCGATTATACCGGGTGACTACACCGGCGACGTAGTCGGGGATTTAAATACAAAAAGAGCCCGTGTAAATGGAATTAACCCTGAAGGAGAAATCAACATAATTGAAGCCACGGTACCTCTGGCTGAAGTACAAAGGTATGCTATTGACCTGAAATCCATAACGCAGGGTCGGGGCAGATTTACGCTTGAATTCAGCCATTATGAAGAGGTTCCGCCTCATATAGCGCAAAAAGTTGCTGATGAATCCAAAGCTGAAAAAGAAGAAGGAAAATAGCGTAACCTGTATTTTCAAGATGGTTTAATAACAGCAAGTCTTGGAATTCCGGCAAGGTCGTTTTTAAATTCTAATTGCGAGTCAGGGCAAACCTGTTTAACAGCGTGTGCAACCCGGCTCTTTTGGCCGTACCCAATTTCAAGCAAAAGTGAGCCGGTATTTTTTAAATACGGCTTAAATTGAAACAGTAAGTTTCGTATAACGTTTAAGCCATCAATGCCCCCATCAAGCGCAAAAGCAGGTTCATACATGATGTTTCTTACTTCGCTTTTCTTAACATAGGGCAAATTGGCAACAATTATATTAACCGGCTCTGGTAGATTGCAAAGCAAATCGCTTGTTAAAAGATTTACTCGCTTTTCTAAACGGTGGGCAGCAATATTTTTAGCAGCAATTTCAAGGCATACAGGAGAAGCATCCAGGGCATACACCTTTAGTGAAGGGTGGTTTGCCGCAAGAGCAATGCTTATGGCCCCACTACCGGTGCCGACATCACAAACAAGAGGATAGTCGACGTTATTTAACAACATCAAGGTTTCTTCTACCAGCAATTCGGTTTCCGGCCTGGGTATAAGCACATTTCGATTGACATAAATATTGACATTGTAAAACTCTTTATGCCCGGTAATATACGCTACAGGCTCTTTGTTCAAGCGCCGTTCTATGTAGCTTAAAAACAAATTGTAGTCATTAACATCAATTATGCTTTCAAGTGAAGAATATAATTCCGCACGTGAAATATTTAATACATGGCGTAATAAAATTTCACCTTCAAGTTCAGGGGCTTCACTGCCACCATCTTTTAATGCCCCGCCGGCAGTAACTAAAGCTTTTATAATTTTCAATACACTTCGGACTCAAGCAGGCGCGCCTGCATTTCGGTGGCAATTGTATCCAAGAATTCGTCTAAATTACCTTCAAGAATCTTTTCCAGGTTGTGGAATGATGTACCAATACGGTGCTCAGTCAAACGGTCTTGTGGAAAGTTGTATGTGCGTATCTTTTCAACTCTTTCCCCGGTACCTACCTGTGAACGCCTCTTCTGTATAATATCATTTTCCTGCTTTGTTCTTTCTATATCCAACAATTTTGCCTTAAGAACCGACATTGCCTTGACCTTGTTTTTTAATTGCGACCTTTCGTCCTGGCAGGTAACTACTATGCCTGAAGGATAGTGGGTAAGGCGGACCGCTGTAGCAACTTTGTTGACGTTCTGGCCACCGGCTCCCCCAGCATGAAAAATATCAGTTCTGAGTTCATCGGGGTTTATGCTAACCTCAACATCTTCAGCCTCAGGCAACACTGCAACAGTTGCTGTAGAAGTATGAACTCTACCTGATGATTCGGTGCTTGGAACCCTTTGAACACGGTGAACTCCGCTTTCGTACTTCAAGCGGCTGTAAGCCCCCTTGCCTTTAATTTGAAATACCACTTCTTTTATACTTCCAATGGTAGTCTGGTTAATATCAATTATATCAACCACCCAATTTTTAATCTGAGCGTATCGTGTATACATTCTAAAAAGGTTGGCAGCAAACAATCCTGCCTCATCACCCCCGGTTCCGGCTCGTATCTCGACAATTATGTTACGCTCATCGTTTGGATCCTTGGGTAAAAGAGATAGTTTAAGTTCATGCTCTAACTGTTCAAGTTTCTGGTTAAGCTCCTCTATTTCGGCTTCTGCCATTTCTTTAAGTTCATTTTCAAGGGGTTGCCCGAGCATGTTCCTGGTTGATTCCAGTTCGTTTACTGTATCCTTGTAAGCACTGTATTTCTCTACCAGACTTTCAATACTCGCTCTCTCCTGCGCTAACTCCTGAAGTTTCTTGTGATCGTTTATAACCTCAGGCGAAGAAATTTCCTTTTCCAGCTCCTTGTAGCGTGCAACAATATGCTCAAGTCGGTCAAACATGTATTCTCCATCCAAATATTACAGGTTTTAGTTTATATGATTCAGTCGTATATTTATGGCAATGCATAAACCAATAATTATTACGATGCATCTTAGTTAATTTTAGAATAAGGATAAATACGGCTGTTATTGGATATAGTAACCTCTTTAGCAATAACTACTTTGCTCCCAATTACTGATTGATTTATACAACAATCGGATCCGATATGACAGTCATTGGCAATAATTGAACTGTCCAAAACAGAGTTCCAGCCGATAAAACTATTCTCCCATAAAATGCAATCATTGATTCGACAATTGTCACCAATAATAGACCCGGGGCCAATAACTACCGTACCGGATAAGTGTACATTGTTTCCGATTTTGGCACCCGGATCAACGTAAATGGCTGATGAACTTTGTGGCTGGTATTGTACGCTCTGGCCTTTAAGGAGGTCGGTGTTTAGCTGAAAATACTTTTCCGGCTTGCCAATATCTATCCAGTAATCACTGGAAGCAAAACTGTATATTGGTTTGTTATTATCTATCAGGGCAGGGAACAACTCTTTTTCATAACTGAACTTTTTATTATTTGGAATATAATCGAGTATTGATGGCTCCATAATGATAAGCCCTGCGTTTATCAGAGCCGTAGTAATTTCATGGATGCCCGGTTTTTCCAGGAACTTTTTAACACGGCCTGTTTCATCTGCTTCAATGACACCATAACGGCTTGGATCGTTAACGGGAATCAATGCTATAGTAGCCAGTGCATTTTTATTAGTATGAAAATCTGTCATTTTGGTAATATTAATATCGGTAAAAACATCTCCATTTACTACCAGGAATGTTTCGTCAAGATACTTTTGGGCATTCTTAATACCCCCCCCTGTACCCAGCGGCTTATCCTCAACCACATATTGAAGGTTTACTCCTAATTTACTGCCATTGCCAAAGTAATCAATAATGCAGTCGGGAAGGTGGCCCAATGAAAGAACAATATCTTTGATGCCACAATCCCTGAGTCGCTGAATGATCAGCTCCAGAAAAGGACGGTTAAGCACAGGAACCATAGTTTTTGGCCTTGTCACCGTTAATGGTTCAAGGCGTGTACCAAAACCGCCAATAAGAATAATCGATTTCATAAGTTTAGCCGTTCAAACATACTTGTACTTATTAAGTATATAATATAAAGTGTTTGTTTGACCATTTTCAAAGCATCCTGGACTTGCAGATTGTATCAAATCCCAACCAATAATATAATGTATACATCAAATATGGAGGTGATGCTTGCCACCATTAATAACTATAGTGGGTCATTCCAATTCCGGAAAAACAACTCTCCTTGAAAAACTGGTCAGAGAACTCACTGCAAGAGGGTATAAAATTGCAACCATAAAAGACAGCCACCGTCAACCCAGTTTTGACTGCAAAGATAAAGATAGCTGGCGACACATCCAATCCGGCAGTTGCATGACTGCCCTGAGGACTCATGATAGAATAATAATTATTTCTAAAGCCAGTCCAGATACAAATATCAATGAAATAGCAAACTTAATGGGTGAAGAATTTGATCTAATTTTGGCTGAGGGCTTTAAAGAAAGCGATGCACCAAAAATCGAAGTTCATCGTTCAGGCATGGATTTGCTTCAAAATAAGACAAATCTAATTGCTATTGCAACTGATGAACAGCTGAGTGCAGGGGAATGCCAGTTTAATATCAACGATACAACTGGCATCGCAGATTTTATTGAAAGGGAATATTTAAATGGACGTAACAAGTAGCAAGTTATGTACTATACATAATGTTGTAAATGTGCATCGTGCTTTTCTGGCATAAAGCGACAACCAACCGGGTATTTGTTTTTGCCGCCCTTAAAAACTGTAAATGTATTTTAAATTATCGTAATTTGAGCACATAAGGTTGTATAATATGTTTAAGGTTCAAATCAATAAATACTGCTTGAAAACAGGCACCAAATTACAAAGGTTATTTGATTCCATATTAGGTTTTAAGCTATAAATATGGGGTTTGCTATTTTACAATACAAGGCGGTTTAATTTGTCAAAAAAGAAAGTGAATAAGCCGGAATACAGACCAACTCGTCGTTACACATCCAAGCTGCAAAAACAAAGAAGAAAACAGCGCATCATTTTATTTTCAGCTATTACAACGATCATGATAGCCTTGGTTTTTGTCGGATTGGGCCTGGTGTACCAATGGTACATTCCAAATGTAAAACCAATGAATGAAGTTGTTATTGAAGTGAATGAAGCCGAATTCAAAATGGATTACTATATTGATTCGGTTAAATATCAAACCCAGGGACAATCTCCCGATATAATTCCCTATTTCATGGACCCTGTAGCCGATTCGATAATTCGCGGGGAGCTTGTTCGTCAACATGCACAAAAATTGGGTATTACAGTAAGTGATTCAAGGGTAATTGAGTTTTTAGAAGAATATAATGTTGAAGCTAATGATGCTGTGATAGATTATGCCAGAGCCCATCTTCTTCAAGAAAAACTGATTGAAGAGCATTTTATCCCAAAACTTCCATCAGAAGCTGAATACAGAAATGCAAAGGCGATGTTTCTTGAAAGCTACAGCCAGCTTGAGTCAATTCAGTCCATGCTTGATGATGGCAATAGCTTTGAGGAATTAGCTGCTCAATATTCACTGGATTCATACACCAAAGAAGCCGAAGGGTCTTTGGGATCCAGGCCTGAAGGTGTCATTGGAGAAGAAGTTGGCAGTTCATTATTAGGCGAAGCTATTTTTGAATCTGATAAAGGTCCTGGTTATATCGAAGATGAAGGAAAGAGCAAGCCGGTAGGTTACTGGTTGATTGAAGTTATTGAAAAGACTGAACAGGACGACTCTGAGGAGGCAAATGTCAGGGCAATGCTTCTTTCCAACGAAGAAGAGGCGCTGGATATAAAGAGCAAGCTTGACGATGGAAAGGATTTTGAGGATCTGGCAAGCGAATACTGCCATATATGGAATGAAGATCGTGGAGCTGAACTTGGCTGGATTACCCCTGAAGAAATTAGCGAAGCATTTGACAGCTATGTTTTTGACGATGGCGTTGAGACAGGGGTATTAAGCGATCCAATAAAAGACGATCAGCAAACCACCGATGGTGGCTGGTGGTTATTTGATGTTATCAGTATTGAAACTTTACCACTGGCAGAGGAAGATGCACAAGTACTTGCTGAAAAGAAATTGAATGATTGGATGCATCAAATAGAGCAGGATACAGACAATGTGGTAAATAATTACCTTGACGAAGATAAAAAAGATTTTGCTTTAAGAAGAATATCAAGTTAAAGGGGAGATAATTGGTTAAAAATAATATTAAAGTAGGTTTAATTGGCCTTGGTGTTGTCGGTGGCCAGGTAGCAAAAGTGCTGCTTGAAAGAGCGGACATGCTCAGTCATCAAACCGGATCGGAGATAGAGCTAAAGAAAATAAAGGTTCTTCCTGCCGACCTGGGAAAGCCCCTGGCGCAATTTTTACCGGAACAGTTGTTTACAACCAGCGATGAAGAATTTTTCGATGATAATGAAATAGATATTGTTATCGAGTTGATAGGTGGTGAAACACCCGCATATGACTACATCAAGCAGGCGCTTGGAAAAAATAAACATGTGGTGACTGCCAATAAAGAAGTTATAGCAAAGCATGGCCCCGAACTTATAAACTATGCTGCTTCACAGGGAGTGAGTTTGTATTTTGAAGCCAGTGTGGGCGGTGGCATCCCGCTTATTGCCCCATTGGAGCGGGATTTAAAAGCCAACTACATAAATGGTATCCATGCAATTATTAACGGTACTACCAATTATATACTTACCCGCATGGGTGATGATGGCCTGGATTTTGATATGGCATTAAAACAAGCTCAGGAACTTGGATATGCCGAATCAAACTCAAAAAACGATATTGAAGGAATTGACGCTGCATATAAGTTAGCCATTATGGCTACTCTGGCATTTCAATGTCAGGTAAAACCCGAAGATGTGTTTCATGAGGGTATTTCAAGCCTTAATGCTCGTGATTTTAAGTATGCCAAAGAACTTGGGTATGCAATTAAATTGCTTGCAATTGCCCTGCAGTATGATAATACTATTGAAGCCCGGGTTCACCCGGTGTTTATTAAGCAGGATTCTTTTCTTGCCAATGTTAATGGAGTTTTCAACGCTGTAAGCATTGAAGGTGATTTATCAGGACACGTGATATTTTCGGGGCAGGGAGCAGGTCCGCTGGCTACTTCAAGTGCGGTTACAGCGGATGTTTTGAGGGCATGTCGTGATGTTCAGTCTTCCACCAGAAACAGGGGTATTATTTTGAGCACGCAAAAAGTCATAAAACCTGTTAGTCAAATAATCACTCGTTATTATATGAGGTTAAATATTAATGACAGCTCGGGCGTTCTTGCAAAAATCGCTGAAGTACTGGGCCAGCATGACATAAGCATTTCATCCGTTATTCAGAAGGAAACCGACGATCTTTCCAAAACAGCCGAAATAGTAATCATGACGCACCCGGCTCTGGGCAACGCAATTGAAAATGCTATCGCTGAATTGAAAAGCCTTGAGGTTGTTAAGGATATTAATACTGCCATTAGAGTCGAGGAAATATAGCATAATGTCAACCGGGGTATTATCAAAATATAAATTATTTTTACCTGTAACCGGCAAAACACCCGTATTTACTCTGGGTGAAGGCGACACTCCGCTGGTTAGGTCAAAACAACTTGCTAAAGAATTAGGCATCGGAGAACTTTATTTTAAGCTCGAGGGGTGCAATCCCACTGGATCCTTTAAAGATCGCGGCATGGTGGTAGCCATTGCAAAAGCAATTGAAGAAGGCAGTAAAGCCGTAATATGCGCTTCGACCGGTAATACCAGCGCTTCAGCCTCTGCTTATGCTGCAGCCATGGGCTTAAAGTCAATCATTATTATACCTGAAGGGAAAATTGCCATCGGCAAACTTGCTCAGGCTATTGTTTATGGTGCCGACATTTTGCCAATCGATGGCAACTTTGATCAAGCGCTTCAGATTGTCCGCTCGATTATTAAAAAACATCCCATAACAATGGTCAATTCGATAAATCCCAACCGAATTGAAGGCCAAAAAACAGCTGCTTTTGAAATTATAGACACCATGGGAAATGCACCCGATTATCTGTTTATTCCTGTCGGCAACGCCGGGAATATAACTGCCTACTGGAAAGGTTTCAAGGAATATAAAAACAGGGGTTTCGCAAGAAAAACTCCGAAGATGATGGGATTTCAGGCGGAGGGGGCGGCGCCAATTGTACTTGATCGACCAGTAGAAAGGCCGGAAACGGTTGCAACTGCCATACGAATTGGCAATCCTGCCAGTTGGAAAAATGCTGTACAGGCCAGGTATGAATCCGGGGGCATTATTGATATGGTAAGTGATGATGAAATTATGCACGCATGGCACACGCTGGCAAATAAAGAGGGGATTTTTGGGGAGCCTGCATCTGCAGCTTCTGTAGCCGGGTTAATCAAATTATGCAGGCTTAAATATGATTTTAGTAATAGTAAGGTTGCCTGCGTCATCACAGGAACGGGTTTAAAAGATTCCAGCCTGGCGATTAGCGAAGCAGGAGCGCTAGAGCCAGTCAAACCTGAGCTGGCAATAATTGAAAAGGTGCTCGGTTTGAAATAGCACAAAATACTTGGAGGACAGAGAATTGAACAAAGTTCCCAGAACAGAATTTGGAAAGTTTTCTCATTTCTTCCCCTGCCAGGCAACTATTGTTACATCGCATCATGAAGGTCAGGACAATGCCATGGCTGTTGCCTGGCATATGCCCATTAGCGCTGAACCAGCCCTTTATGGAGTGGGGATTTCACCGGATAAACTTAGTCATAAAATGATAACTGCCAGCCGCCAGTTTGGAGTAAATTTTATGCCTTTTAAAAGCCTGGAACTTGTGGCTGCCACAGGTGGGCCATCCGGGAAAAGCATTGACAAGCTTAAAGCCTATAATATTAAAAAAGACAAACCTGTAAAAACAAGCGTGCCAATTTTAACTGAAGCTTATGCATCTTTTGAATGTGTTCTTGAGGATGAAATGGTTTATGGTGACCACAGCCTGTTTGTTGGCCGGGTTGTTGTCGTCCATCAGTTGACCGAAGCATTTGATGAAGCCAATGCATTGAATGTTTATTTGGAAACACCTGTGTTTTATATGGGAAAAGACCGTTATCTTGAAATTAAAGAATTTAATATAAGGCACATGGACCGCAATGCCACAGCTAATCAACTAATCAGGAAATACCAATCATGATTAACAAAGATGGCATCAGGCTGGCTTTCGAGGCGATTATAGCATCTATTGGCGAAGATGTGCAGCGGGAGGGCCTGTCAGATACCCCCAGAAGATTTGCCGATATGTATGAAGAATTGTTTAGCGGCATGAATATTGATCCCGGTGAGGAGTTACGAGTTGGTTACGAAATTGGCCATAAAGAGATGGTAATATTAAAAGACATCCCTTTTTATTCTATGTGCGAGCACCATTTTTTACCTTTCTTTGGTGTTGTACATATCGGGTATATTCCAGATTCCGAAGGCAGGGTTGTTGGAATCAGTAAACTGGCAAGGGTGGTAGAAATAATTGCCAAGCGGCCACAAATACAGGAAAGAATGGCAACCCAAATTGCCGATACCATCGAAGTAAACTTGAGTGCAGAGGGCGTAGGCGTTGTTATAGAAGCTGAACATATGTGCATGACGATGAGGGGCATCAAAAAACCGGGAAGCGGTGTCATCACATCAGCGCTCAGAGGTATTCTTAGAAAACGTGGCGAAAGCCGGGCGGAATTCCTGGCATTAATAGGCAAAAGCAGGTAATAGTAAGGCTTTATTCAAAAAGACCATGTTTCAAGTTTAATCAAAGAGTATATTAAAGCTGATACATTCCAAATATGTTAAGAAATAAAAATATTATCCTTTTATAATTTATATTGAACCCGGAATTTTTAACATTTATGCCATATAATATCAGTGTAATTAAAAACCGGCCCATCGTAGCACACCCTTTTCATTCCCTGGCGAGTTGATACCGAGCATCCATAACATGCCCCAAAGCCACAACCCATTCGCACCTCAAGGGATACCTGATACGGCCTGACCTTAAAGAGCTGGCGGTTTTGCAGTGCAATTGGATGATACATGCCTTCCGGACCGCACGCGATTATCTGGTCGGACCAGCCAATGAATTCATGTAACATTTCAGTTATCAGGCAATGGGAGCCCCAGGAGCCGTCTTCAGTAGCTGTGTAACAGCTAACTCCAGTGGGAAGAAACGTTTCCGAATAAAGGCAATCAGATGAAGCAGCACCCCGTAATAATATTACCGATTTGTCCAGATCAATCGCAGTCTGAGCAAGAAAATTCATTGGCGCAATACCCAAACCACCGGTCACAAGTAATATATTCTTGGATCCAGGAGAAAATTCAAAATTATTGCCGGCAGGGCCAAGTATATTGATAATTTCTCCGGTCTTTTTTGAAGAAAGCCAGCCAGTCCCTTTACCAACAACCGAGAACAGTAAAGCAACTCTTCCCTGGCTCCTGGATACCTGGTGTATTGCAAAAGGACGCCTCAAAATAGTTGAATCACCACACTTTACCATTAGAAATTGCCCCGGCTTCGCTACCCCTGCTATTTCAGGGGCGTCAAGCCATAAAAGGTAAGCATCAGTAATTATTTTATCGATGCTTAGCACTGTAGAATGTATAGTGACCATTCGTTTCATAATTTGGGTAAATTAAGCGTTTCGATATTCAGGAAGCGACATTGCATTATATGCCTGCTGGCCATATTTTAAAACTTCAACAGCAGCTTTTGCAGTATCAAGCGAAGTAAAACATGGCAGACGCCGCTCGACAGCAGCCCTTCTAATATGAAAGCCATCCCTTAATGCAGCCCCGCCACCGGTAATAGTATTGATAATTCCGGAAACAGTCCCGTCACGTATAATATCAACGATATTGGGGTGCCCCTCACCAAGTTTTTTACTTATCATTTTAACTTTATGACCATCCGCTTCAATCATAGCGGCAGTACCTTCAGTTGCATACAATCGATAACCCTGATTTGAAAGTTCTCGAATTATTGGCAAAGCTTCAGGTTTATCCCGGTCAGCTATACTCAACAGCAATGATCCCTGTTGTGGTAGCATCATACCTGAAGCAATAAGAGTTTTGGCCATCGCAGCATTAAAATTAGTATCAATGCCCATAACTTCACCGGTGCTTTTCATTTCCGGTCCAAGATACGTATCTACACCGGCTAATTTGGACATCGAGAAAACCGGTGCCTTGATTGCTACAAGGTTTTTTGCCGGCAATAATCCACTACTATAACCCTGATTCTCGAGGCTTTCGCCAAGCATTACTTTTGTTGCAATTTCCACCATTGGAACACCGGTAACTTTAGAGATAAACGGTATGGTTCTGCTGGCTCTTGGGTTAACTTCAAGTATATAAATATTCGTTTCGTGGCCGGAAGTTGCGTTTGATACAACGAATTGAATGTTCATAAGACCTTTAATATTCAGGCCTATTCCCACTCTTATCGAATAATCGACAATGGTTTCGATTTCTCTATTTGTGAGATTAATTCCCGGGTATGCAGCCATCGAATCCCCACTGTGGACCCCGGCTCTTTCAATGTGTTCCATAATTCCAGGAATAAACACGTCTTTTCCGTCGGCTACAGCGTCTATTTCTACTTCACGCCCAAGCAAATATTTATCAATTAAAACCGGATGCCCGGTTTGTAAGTCTACAGCCATTTTCATATACCTTACGAGTTCCCCGGCGCTATGAACTATTTCCATAGCCCTACCCCCCAGCACATAGCTGGGCCTTACCAGTACAGGATAGCCAATTAATTCAGCAACTTTAAGTGCCTCTTCGATGGTATTTATGGCAGATCCCGGCGCCTGGGGTATACCCAGATTGTTTAACAGGCTTTCAAACCGCTTTCTGTCTTCGGCAAGATCAATGCTGTCATAATCAGAGCCAAGAATATCAATGCCGTTCCTTAACATGGGCTCGGCCAGATTGATTGCTGTCTGACCGCCAAACTGTACTATAGCTCCTGGAGTATTAGAATCGGGTGTGGCGGGTGTTTCGTTTTCAATAATATCGCGCACGCTTTCTTCATCCAGTGCTTCGAAATAAAGGCGATTAGATGTATCAAAGTCAGTGGATACGGTTTCAGGATTTGAATTAATCATTATACTCTGGTAACCATTCGACTGAAGGGACCATGAAGAATGCACGCTGCAATAATCAAATTCAATGCCCTGCCCTATTCTGATAGGACCGCTACCAATAACTACTGCTTTACTAACATTATCAGCTTTAGCCTCATTTTCTGTCTCATAAGTGCTGTAGAAATATGGAGTATTGGCATCGAATTCAGCTGCACAGGTGTCAACCATCTTATATACAGGTTTTATACCCCATTCATTTCTTAAATTCCTAACCTGCTCAGGAAGCCTGTCGGCTAAAGTTGCGATATGCTCATCACTGAAACCGGTGCGTTTAGCCTCCAGGAGTAATTCCGGCCTCAATGGTTCGGATAGCAATCTTTTTTCCATAAATATAATGTTATTTAACTTTTCTAAAAACCATAAATCAATGCCAGTGCGTTCGTTAATATCCGAAAGCTTTATATTTCGACGAATAGCGGCCACCAATGCCCATAACCTCAAGTCGGTAGGCTCAAAAGGATAGTGGCCGATATCACCTTCCCACTTCCAATCGGGGTTTTCCCATAGCAACGATCTTTTCCCAAATTCTAATGAACGAACAGCTTTCTGCAGAGCCGCTTCAAAAGTTCTGTCGATGGCCATAACTTCGCCGGTAGCTTTCATCTGGGTGCCAATAATTCGATCTCCTGTATCGAACTTATCAAAAGGCCACCTGGGTATTTTCACCACAATGTAATCAAGTGCAGGTTCAAAGCAGGCTGTAGTTTTACCGGTAACCGCATTGGTAATTTCATCAAGACGCTTTCCTACTGCTATTTTTGCAGCCACTCGCGCAATGGGATAACCTGTTGCCTTACTGGCAAGCGCAGAGGAACGACTCAACCGGGGGTTTACTTCAATAATATAATACTGGTTACCTTGAGGGTTAAGGGCCATTTGAATATTGCAACCCCCTTCAACACCCAAAGCCCTGACTATTTTCAGGCTGGCAGTTCTAAGCATCTGGTATTCTTTGTTTGTAAGTGTCTGAGATGGGGCCACCACGATACTGTCTCCGGTATGAACGCCCATTGGATCCATATTTTCCATATTACAGATGGTTATACAGTTATTGTCCCCATCACGCATAACCTCATATTCAATTTCCTTCCAGCCTTTTACCGATGACTCTACAAGAACCTGATGAATGGGGCTTGATGCGATACCCGATTTTGCAACAATCTCAAGTTCTTCCCATGTGCTTGCAAATCCACCACCTGTACCTCCGAGTGTATAAGCAGGCCTTATGACTACGGGGAGTCCTATTTCTTCTACCACATTTCTTACCTGTTCAATGCTTGTAACAATTGCTGAAGGGGGAACCGGCTCTCCAATTTCAACGAGCATATTTTTAAACAGGTCACGATCCTCTCCTTTGCGTATAGCGCTAATAGGTGTGCCCAGAACCTTTACATTATATTTCTCAAGGATGCCTGAATCATGTAATTCCATTGCCAGATTCAGTGCAGTCTGGCCACCAAGAGTAGGTAATAACCCATCAGGCCTTTCACGTTCTATCACGCGAGTTATCATTTCAACCGTCAGTGGTTCTATATACACAATATCGGCAATATCCTCGTCAGTCATAATGGTGGCTGGATTTGAATTTACAAGAACAGAAGTGATTCCTTCTTCCCGCATGGCTTTACATGCTTGCGTGCC
>PUOQ01000120.1 GCA_003552785.1 Dehalococcoidia bacterium | reverse complement strand
GTCGGCATAATCGCCATTGACCAGGAAAATAATATTTTCCTTATTAAGCAGTTCAGGCTGCCTGCCAACAAATTCCTTCTTGAAATCCCGGCTGGATGCGTTGATCCCGGCGAAGACTCGCAATCCACCGCAATCAGAGAACTGCGGGAGGAGACTGGCTATACAGCCGGCACCATAAAAAAAATGGGAGGGTTTTATCTTGCGCCGGGTTATGTTAATGAATACATGCACATCTATCTGGCTACCGATTTGAGTTACGACCCCTTGACAGCAGAGGATACCGAAGGCATTGAACTTATCCGTCAACCACTAACCAAAGCAGCCGAAATTGCCCTTTCACCGGAGATGGAAGATTGTAAAAGCATAGCCGCCATTCTCATGTATCTAAAAGAGGTTGAACCTTAGCCCAGTTCGCCCGAAAGCTGGCGCCCTCCCAGAACGTGAAAATGCATATGCGGAACCGTCTGTCCACCTTCAGAGCCACTGTTGGTAACCAGCCTGAAACCTTTACCGGCAACCCCTGAAGCAACCGCCAGCCTGGCGGCGGTATTTACCATATGCCCTGCCAGGGCGGCATCAGTTTCAGTCATATCCACTATTGAATTGTAGTGCTTTTTGGGTATTATTAGCAGATGAACCGGAGCCTGTGGATTAATATCCCTGAAAACCAGGATGTCTTCATCCTCATGCACTTTATCACAGGGCACTTCACCTTTTACAATTTTACAAAAAATACAATCTTGCATTTTTACCTCCTTACTCTAATCTTCTGCTTTTCCCGTTGAACGAGAGTACCTGGCCGTTTCCTGCTCAAACAGGTCTCCTCCATATATATCATAAGCTACGACAGCTGGAAAATTTTCTACCCTTATACGCCAAATAGCTTCCGTGCCGAGATCTGCATATGCTGCCACTTCTGCTTCTTTGACACATTTTGACAAATAAGCACCCGCGCCGCCAAATGTTACCAGATATATACTGCCTGAATGTTTGAGGGCTTCCTTTACATGCTGCGACCGCTCCCCTTTGCCAATCACAACTTTTGTGCCATGCTCTATTAAAAGTGGAGTATACTTATCCATACGCTTCGAAGTAGTGGGCCCGCATGAACCGATAACCCTGCCCGGTGGAGCCGGCGAGGGCCCCATATAATAGATAGCCCGGCCCTTTAAGGCTACTGGTATATCCAAACCATTTTGGAGTGCATAATGCATACGCCGGTGAGCAGCATCCCGGGCAGAATAAAGTTCACCAGAAATAAACAGGCTATCCCCTGCCTTCAGGCATTCTATATCATCACCCGATGCGGGTAATGTAAGCTTCTTCATCAAATAACCACCTCTGCATGCCGGCAGCTGTGACATTGCAGGTTAACTGCAACGGGCAAGCTGGCAATATGACACGGATAACTGGCTGCATGAACCCTCAAGGCAGTAGTAGACCCTCCGGTTCCAAGCGGACCGATTCCCAGCCGGTTAACCCTTTCAAGCACATGCTGTTCAAATTCGACCAGGGATGTATCCGGGTTGGGTTCATCCAGCTTTCGCCCGAGAACCTTTTTGGCCATCATTGCTGCTTTTTCAAATGTAGCACCAATACCAACACCAATGACAAGCGGCGGACACGGAGCTCCTCCCGCCTGCCTCACGGTCTCAACCACCAGTTCAGAAATCTCTTCAATGCCATCACCAGGTTTTAGCATAGCAATCCGGCTCATATTTTCTGCCCCGCCACCTTTAGGCAGCACCATAATTTTCAGCTCTGACCCGGGTACTATTTCGCAGTGAACAACCGGGGGGGTATTATCCCTGGTATTTTCCCTCTTACCAAACGGGTTTTTTACCATGGATTTTCTCAGGTATCCTTCACAGTAACCCTGCCTTACTCCCTCCAAAACTGCTGTGTTGAATTCACCTCCGGAAATATGAACATCCTGACCCAATTCAACAAAAATAACTGCAGTTCCGCAATCCTGGCATAATGGAATCTTTTCCTCCCGGGCTATACTGGCATTTTCAATCAGGATGCTAAGTGCCTGCCGGCCCAAAGGCGAAACCTCTGTTTCACAGGATTGCTTCAAAGCCATTAAAGCATCCTGTCCCAGCTCGAAATTCGCTTTGGTGCAAATTTCAGCTATTTTGCGGGTAATCAGACTGGCCTCAATCTCCCGTATCGCCATTTTTAAATTTTATCACCTATTGAACCGCATTTACTAATAATCGCCCATTTAAGCTCTTTTTGCCCAACAAAGCCTTACGGAGTATAATTTCAGTATTATGCAAGACAAGCGTAAAGCTTTGATTAACAAAGATCCCGCTCTTTTTGATACATTGGTTGATGTTATAGCTTGCCTGCGCGGTCCCAACGGATGCCCCTGGGATCAAAAGCAAACCCACCAATCAATTCGTGACAGCCTTCTTGAGGAAACCCACGAAGTCCTTCAGGCTCTTGACGGCGGATCAAGCAACCAGGTGAAAGAAGAGCTGGGCGATCTGCTTTTACAGGTGGTGCTGCACGCTCAAATTGCCAAAGATAATGGTGAATTTGAAATCAGCCAGGTTATCCGCCATATTAACGAAAAACTAATAAGACGCCACCCACACGTTTTTGATGCAACCCTTGCCGGAGATGTAAAGCAGGTACTTGAAAACTGGGAGGAAATAAAGAAAAACGAACGCAAAAAAGGAACTTCGATGCTAAACGGTGTTCCTCCGACACTGCCCTCACTGGCCTACAGCCAGGCTCTGCAAAAAAGGGTCGCCAGGGTGGGTTTTGACTGGGACACAGACGAAGGTGTAATTGAAAAAATAACCGAGGAAGTCTGTGAAATTAGTCAGGCTCAAAGCAAAGAGGAAAAAGAAAGGGAATATGGCGACCTTCTTTTCACTCTGGCAAACTTTGCCCGGCGCCAGGGAATTGACCTTGAATCAGCTTTGAGGGGGTCCAACCACAGGTTTTATGAGCGTTTCTCAGCCATGGAAGAAATATGTCACCAAAAGGGCATTGAGTTTAAATCACTGACTTATGAGGAGAAAAACAAGCTTTGGGAGGAAGTTAAAGATTTATCCGAATAAAATCGGGGCGAGTGGATTCGAACCACCGACCTCAGCGTCCCGAACGCTGCGCGCTAACCAAACTGCGCTACGCCCCGTTTCAACATATCTATTATAGAAGCAAGAGGTTTTTTAAAGCAAACTAACAATGAAATATTTAACTCTTATCATGGACGGTGCCGCCGGTCTACCTCTCCGAAATCACGGCGGCAAAACCTGTCTTGAGCTTGCTTCCACTCCCAACCTGGATAAACTGGCATCAGAAGGACGGGCCGGTCTTGCCCGTACCGTTCCGGATAAAATGGAGCCCTCGAGTGCATGCGCCTGCATGTCGGTAATGGGTTATGACCCGGTAAAATTCTATAAAGGCCGGGGCGCTATTGAAGCTGTAAGCATGGATATACCCATGGGTGAAGATGAAGTGGTTTTTAGATGCAACCTGGTAAACATCGAAAGTGGCATAATGAACAGTTACTGCGGCGGCCATATATCCACCCCTGAGTCCAGGCTGCTTATCGAAGCGTTAAATAAAGAGCTTGGTAAAGAAATAATTACCTTCTATCCCGGTGTCGGCTACCGCCATATACTCAAATTGAGAGGAAGAACAGAAACACTGAACGCAGTCACTACGCCTCCGCATGATATATCCAACCAGCCTTTTGCCCCCTATTTGCCAAAGGGGGAGGGCAGCCAGCTTCTGGTTGAATTAATCAAAAGCTCAAACGCAGTTCTTGAAAACCACCCGGTAAACCTGGAGCGGAAGAGAAAAGGTAAAATACCGGCCAACAGTATATGGCTCACCTGGGGTAGTGGCCAACCACCTCAAATACCACCCTTCGAACAGGCTTACGGTATTAAAGCGGCTATAACTTCGGGGGTTGACCTTTTAAAAGGCCTGGGTAAAATGATGTCGATGACTTTACTTGATATCCCGGGTGTCACAGACGGCCAGGATAATGACTGCACAGCCCAGGTTGAAGGAGCTCTTAAAGCCCTTGAAAACCACGACCTGGTAATAATACATTTCGAAGCCCCGGATGAAGCCGGCCATGCCGGTTCTGTTGAACAAAAAGTAGCTGCAATTGAAAAAGCAGACAGGGAAATGCTGCCCAGAATGCTGGAGCAGGCGGACAATAATATGCGCATACTGGTTATGCCGGATCATCCGACTCCAATTGAGCTGCTCACTCATACCGGTGATCCTGTACCCTTCGTTATTTGGGGCCGGGACATAACCCCGGACAGGAGTGTGAGATTTACCGAAGCCCAGGCTCTTGCAAGTAATTACTTGATCGATCCGGGATGGCAAATAATGAATAAACTCATAAAAGGATCAACAGCAGATGACTAAAAGAGAAGACGAATACTACCGACAGAATTATTATGGTGGCCACCCTCCTGCTTGCACCTGTGTAAAATGCACCCGGCAAAGGCTGGAAAAGCTGGAGCGAGGCAGCTCAAGCGAAAAATACTGGCTGTTCGGGCTGATCGGTATTTGCCTGGCCTCAATTGCCTGGCTCGTGTGGTTTACTGCAACCGGCCCGCTGGGTATTACTGCGGGTATTATAATCATTGCTGTCTGCCTGGCTATACTTCTTTGGTCCATAACAGCGCTAAACCGGCCCTGGAGCAGTTTCAGGTCCGGCATTTTAGGGCTTTGCATCATATTGTTAACACTGATTGTCAGCATAGCCGGATAGGGCAAGTACAATTTGCGGCCTTGTCAGTTAGGGTGATACTATTGTATACTACGCTATCATAATTACCGGCTGGGAGGAGGCTAAAGTGGAACTAATTTGCTTTCCTAAGTGTCCAAAATGTGGGGATGAAGAAGGGGTCTTGATACCATTATCTGACTTTGGCTCAAACGGAGCCTCATTGCTCTACAAAGCCTGGGTTTGCACCAACCCGGATTGTGGTTACAATTTAAAAATAAGAAACGGCGATATCTACGTTAACGAGCCCATAATGAACGGCGCCGGCAACCATCGCGCCCGCCCCACCTCCTGAACCGGGGTTTTAAATACCAACCAGGGGGTGCAGGTTATGCTGACCCATCTGGCCATGCTTAACCGGATGGTGCTTGATTTTCTATTCCCGGCCCGGTGCGTTGCCTGTGGCAGGGAGGGGAGCTATATTTGCGAAGGCTGCATGCTGAGCGCAAGTTACATAAACCCTCCATTTTGCCCGGTATGTATTCTTCCCGTGGAAGGAAAAAGGCGCTGCGATTGTCATTACTGGAAATCCCTTGATGGCCTAAATTCTTTATTTGCGTTTAAAGGCGCAATAAGAGAAGCAGTGTTACAGTTTAAATATTATAATTTAAGGGCCATCGCGCCCCTGCTCGGTGGGCTGATGTTTAACAATTTAAAGTCAGCACACTATAAGCCGGATTTGCTGATTGCTGTTCCTTTGCATAAAAAACGCTTGAGAGAGCGCGGTTTTAACCAGTCGGAATTGCTGGCCAGAGAGATATGTACTTTGACCGGGATATACAGGTCAAAAAGCCTGGTCAGGAAATACAATAACCCATCACAGGTAAATTCCAAAAATGCAGGCCAAAGGCGCAAAAATGTAAGTATGGCTTTTTCCTGTACTGGCAGCCAGGTTGAGGGGAAAAACATTTTACTTATCGACGATGTGGCTACCACCGGAGCTACCCTTGATGCTTGCGCATCGGCTCTAAAGGTTTGCGGAGCGGCCAGAGTACGGGGGCTTACCCTGGCCAGAGAAATATAATAATTGAAAGGCGGTAATAGAAAATGGAGATTAAATTTGTTGCCAAAAACATGGAGTTATCGGAAAATGCCAAAGAATACATTGAAAAGAAGCTCGGTAAACTAAAGCGCCGGCTAAACGATATAAGCGAAATTCGGGTTGAAGTTTCAGAAGAAAAAACCAAATCCCAAAAAGACCGGTTTGTTATACGCATAGTGCTCGACTGCCAGTCTACTCTGATTCACACTGAAGAACGTGCTGAAACTATAAAAGCTGCCATGGATAAAGCTCTACCTGTTACAGAGCGGCAGTTCGAGCGCTGGAAGGGTAAAATGGAAGACCGGGCCAAAAATGCCATGCCAACTGGTGTGGCAATGGCAAAAGAAAACCCGGTTGAAACAGAAGAACCTGAAGAACGAAAGCCGGTGGTAAAAGTGAAACGTTTTGCCATTAAACCCATGACTGTCGAAGAAGCTGCCGACCAGATGGAGCTGTTAAAGCACGACTTTTTCCTGTTTATTAATGCTGAAAATACGAAAGTCAACCTGCTATACCGCAGAAAAGACGGGGACTACGGCCTCATTGCTCCGGAAATTAAATAAACAGGGAGCAGCAATTGATATATACAATAATCCCTGTAAAAATGGGTTGGACAGGTGTTATTGCATCCAGGCACGGCATCACCAGGCTTATATTGCCCCGAACATCTAAAGCGCAGGCACTTGAAGAAACAGGGGGCAGCACTGATGCATGCCGTGATGACGCATTCTTTTCGCAGATTGCCCGGAAACTTATAAGGTATTTCAATGGTCAAAGGGTAATATTTGATGAAACCCTTGATTTAAGCGGCCATTCCCGATTTTGCCTGAATGTCTGGCACATAACCCGGGAGGTGCCCTGGGGTTCAACTGCCTGCTATGGTGAAATAGCCCGCACCATGAGAAACCCTCGCGCCTGCAGGGCTGTCGGCCGTGCTCTTGGATGTAACCCGGTGCCAATAATAATCCCTT
>PUOQ01000096.1 GCA_003552785.1 Dehalococcoidia bacterium | reverse complement strand
CGGGGTATCAACCGATTGCCGGTCTACAACATTGGGGGCAATTCTCTCTAGCGGTCTGTTGGCTTTGGTTTTTATATCCCCTTTGCCATCCAGCGGTCGCCCCAGCGGATCGACTACACGGCCAATCAAAGCATCACCGACGGGTACCTCTGCCACTCGCCCGGTGGCTTTTACTTCGTCTCCTTCTTTGATGCCGGAATCGTCACCCAGGATGATTGCAGACACCACCGACTCTTCAAGGTTCATGGCGATTCCCATCACATCACCCGGGAAACGAATAAGTTCATTATACCTGGCAGAACTGAGGCCCCGTATGCGTGCAATGCCGTCACCTACCTGAGTAACAGTGCCTACATCGACAACGTCCAGTTTACCTTCATATTTTTCCACTCGCTGTTTGAGAACAGCAACAATATCACGTCCGGCTGAGTTTGCCATTAAACCAGCTCCTTGCTTATAGTCTGCAGCTTACTGCGAACACTACCATCAATTAGTTTGTCGCCCAAGCGAATTATCATACCACCCAATATCTCGGGGTCAACTTTGGACTTTATTACAACCGGCTTGCCGGCCATTTTGGTAAGCCGTTCACCCAGTTCCAGCCGAGTTGTTTCATCCAGGGGTATTGCAGTAGTAACATACGCAATTTGCGACCCTTCAATGCCATGATGCTGGTCGAGAAGCCTCTGGTATTCGACAGTTAGTGGATCCAGAAGATCGAGCTTATCTTTTTCAAGTAACATAGATAAAAGATTAAGCATCTCATCACTTAACTTGTTGCCCCTCTTTTCAAACTCCCTGGCTTTGTCCTTGATGGGAACGTCCTTTTTCTGAATTAATTCAGCCAATGCAGAATCTTTTAAAAGATCACTGGCCAATCTTAACTCCCTAAGCCACTTAACCGCCTCGCCCTTCTTCAGAGCAGCTTCAAAAAGTGACTTTGCCATATCGTTAGCATATATACTACTTGCCATAATTCTTCCCCTGTTAAAAGAGGTTTAACCTAACCTTTTATTGCAGATGCTTCATTTATTACCGAGTCGATAAGTTCGCGATGCGTCTTTTCGTCCAGAGTTTTACCGATAGCTTTTCCGGCCACACTAACTGCCAGATCAGCAACCTCCTGGCGTAATTCGCTTAAGGCAGCTTCCTTTTCACGTTCGATTTCTGCTTGAGCTTTGCTCAATAATGCGTCTGCCTGTTTTTTAGCATCCTGTTCTGCTTTACGCCTGACTTCCTCGCCGGACTGAACCGCCTGATCAACAATCTTTTGACCTTTTATGCTAGCTTCCTCAATTTTTTTGGCTGCTTCCTCTTCAGCATTTGCCAGTTTTTTCTTAACAAGCTCTGCATTCTCCATGCTTTCTTTCACCCGATGACTTCGCTCATCGAGCATTCGCATAAGAGGTTTATAAGCAACCAGATATAACAAAAGCAGCAATACTATAAAGCTGATAATCTGTGCAATTATCGCCGGCAGGTTAACACCAAGTGCCGCCAAACTATCCATTTATCATCCTCCCTGGCATATCTATCTCCTGTATGAGTTCAATATTCGTTGTTTTTGTCTCGAGGATAAACTTAAAATTTTCTATACTACCAAAGCCAGCAGAATAGCCACGATGAGGGCATAAATACCCAGCGCTTCAGCCAGACCGGCTACCAGAATCATGCTTGTGAATATAGGGCCACGGGCATCCGGGTTTCTTGCGATACCACTTAATGCAGCATAACCGATAATTCCAAGCCCGATGCCAGGCCCAAGAACACCCAAACCAACTGCCAGACCTGCGGCCAATAATTTAATTCCTTCAGCTTCCATTTATAAGTTAACCCCTTTCAAATATTTTTTATATCTTGACTTTATGTTATTAACGATATCAATGCTCGTCCTCTGCGTGATGAGGAGTCAGGGCGACACTAATGTATATAAGCGCAAGGCCACTGAAAATAAGAGCTTGAATAAAGCCGATTAAAACCTCAAGCCCGTAAAATGGCACTGCGAGTAGCCAGGGCACAAGGAACATTATCACAAACAACAGTATCTCACCGGCAGTCATATTACCAAAAAGACGGAAGGTGAGGCTTATGATGCGAATGAACTCGCCCAGAAGCTCCAGCAGCCCGGTAAATAAAGCTATGGCACCTGAGAACAAACTGAGCAAGCCACCTTTAATGTCTTTCCTGAAAATCTGTTTAAAACCTTTGCCAATTTCCCCGAAATTGAAGAACTTGCCAAGGTAGCTAAAACCAAGGCGCCTTAACCCGGAGACCTCAACAACCAAAAATACAATTATGGCCATGGCCAGCGGAGTGTTAATATCGGTATTGGCAGCCCTTATCAACTCATTGGTGCCACTGGCAGTTTCGATGGTTATGGTCTCATAACCGGGAATAAGAGCCATCCACGCGTTAAAACCAACATATAAAAATATGGTGGCGATAAACGGGAAGTACTTCCTGCCATCCTTCTCGCCAATATTCTCCCTGCAAAGGTTGTATAACCATCCAAGCAGAGCCTCAAAAGCAGCCTGGGCCCTGCCGGGTATTAATTTCATCCTCCTGGTTATGGCATAAGAAATACCGACCAGCAGAATAATGGTAACCCAGGATGCCAAAAGGGTACTGGTAACCGGAAAGCCAAAAATATGAAAAACCGTAGGGGCTGTCAAATGCACTTCAGGGGCCGGAACGCTCATCCAGGCAGGAAAACCCAGATCTCCGAAAACGGCCTTGCCCAAAGGACCGGCGGCAAAACTTACTCCGAATATAACCAGAAAAAACAGAGTTATGCCAACCGCTACTGGCAACGAACAGCCCAGGCAGCCTTTTTTAGCCACTAGCTATCCCCCTCTTACCTGATTTATTTTTACAAGAACGATTACACACTTTATCCCTGCAAAACTACTTAAAAACCATGACATTAATTATATATTTCCATAAAAAAAGCCTGGCGGATTATTTATGCTATAGATGATAAACCACCAAGCTTTTCTTGCATCAATTTTATAAACAACTTTACTTCCAAACCTGTTTAATACCTGTTTGACCTCAACCTCCCGCACCCTTCAACTCTTCAATTATTTTCAAGAGGATAGCATAACAAAAGCCTTTAAAGCAAGTCAACTGGCCTCTTTACTTCCAAATAACCCGTCAATAGCCGGAGCTTTTAATATGTGGCAGGCAACGACAAATTACGATTTATCCTTATCGAAGTCATCGAGGTCAAGGGTATCGATAAAATCGCGAAAAGCCCCGAGCCGCCTCATTTCTTCGTCGCTGATTTTACCGCCCTTGCCTTCAGCTTCAAGCCCTTCAGGAGTGTCAAGAATAAAGTCGTCGGTATCCTTGTCCCGGTCCAGGGAAATTCCGGCTTTATCCAGAACTGCTTCATCCACAAAGATAGGGGCATCCGCCCTTATCGCCAGAGCCAGCGCATCACTTGGCCGTGAATCAATTTCCTGCTGGCGGCCATTAACGTTTAAAACAATCTTTGCAAAGAATATATCGTTCTCAAGAGAACTTACAATTATGGAATCCACCGAAGCTCCCAATACATCTACAAGAGATTGAAGCAGGTCATGAGTCATGGGGCGGGGTACAACTTCGTTCTTTAACTTTATCAGTATCGCCCTGGCTTCAGCCTGACCTATAAATATAGGAAGATAACGCTTGCTCATCCGCTCCCTTAGAAGTACCACATACTGGTATTCTGGCTTGCGATTCATCAATCCAATGCGCACGCTATCAATGGTAACTTCGATCATTTACAAGGCCTCCTCGCTATCTTAAAAACCACTGCCAAGAAATTCTACTCTGGCTTCAAAGTGGTGTCAAATTAATTAAAATGACACGCCTGTAAAAAATTGCTGGATAGTATATACTATATAACTTTAACCGGTTGCCGACTATTGTTATAATATTAGAACTTTACTCACCTTGAAGGAGAAGTGTTTAATGGAAAAGGCCGTCGTCTGGTTTGAGAGCGTAAGCAAGGAAGATATCGCCCTGGTGGGCGGTAAGGGTGCCAATCTCGGTGAAATGACCCAGGCAAAAATCCCGGTGCCGCCCGGTTTTATCGTTACCTCTCAGGCCTATTATGATTTCCTGGAACAATCGAGTCTGTCCAGTAAAATTCAGAGCCTTCTTGCTCCACTGGATGCCAATAATTCCCGGCAGCTGCAAGAGGTCAGTAAAAATATCAAGCAGCTCATAATTAATGCTAAATTACCCGCAGAAATTTCAACTGAAATTAAAAAGTCCTACGTAAAAATGGGGCGCGGGCTGGTAGCTGTGCGGTCTTCTGCCACTGCTGAAGACCTTCCTGAAGCTTCTTTTGCCGGCCAGCAAAGTACATTTTTAAACATCGAAGGTGAAGAAAACGTCGCCCAGGCGGTCCAGAACTGCTGGGCCTCACTTTTTGAATCCCGTGCCATCTACTACCGCGAGCAACAGGGCTATGAACATCTGAAAGTCGGCATCGCAGTACCGGTGCAAAGAATGGTCAATTCCCAGACCTCGGGTGTCATGTTTACCGTTGAACCGGTTACCAGTGACACCCAAAAAATTGTAATTGAAGCCATATACGGGCTGGGCGAAGGCCTTGTATCCGGTGAAGTAACGCCGGACCTTTATATAGTCGACAAGGATAAAATAAAGATAAGCAACAAAAAGATCAGCCGCCAGGAGCAACAATTAACACGAAACCCCGCCTCCGGTGAAAAGGAACCAAACATCTGGCTGCAGCTACCTTCAAGGATCCAAAAACAGCAAAAGCTTACCGACCAGGAAATAATACAACTGGCTGAAATGGGCAAAAAGATAGAAGAGCATTACCAGCAGCCCCAGGATATAGAATGGGCCAGGGAAAACCATACTTTCTACATTGTACAGTCCCGTCCGGTAACCGCACTTAAGGAGGGTATGCAGGAAGAAGCGGAAATTGATGCGCCTATACTCTTGACCGGCGATCCTGCCAGCCCCGGCCTGGCTTCAGGTCCAGTTAAAATCATCTTCGACCCCACCCAGATCGACCAGGTTGCATCCGGTGATATTTTAGTAGCCGATATGACTACTCCCGATTTTGTTCCGGCCATGAAAAGGGCTTCTGCCATAGTAACAGACCGTGGCGGACGTACAGCCCATGCCGCCATAGTCAGCCGCGAGCTGGGTATACCCTGTGTTGTAGGCGCCAGCCAGGCAACTGCAAAGCTTGCCAACGACCAGATTATTACGGTTGATGGAAGCCATGGAAAGATTTATGAAGGCAAAATCACCAGAGACTCAGCTTCAACTTTTGCCGCCAACATATTACGGGAATCCATTGAAACAAAGACTAAAGTTTATGTAAACCTTGCTCAACCGGAACTGGCTGAAATGGTAGCCGCCAGAAATGTCGACGGTGTTGGGTTGCTCCGCGCTGAATTTATGATTGCCCAGATTGGCGAGCATCCCAAGTATATGATTAAACACAAACGCAGTGAAAAATTTATACAAAAGCTTTACAAAAATATTCACGCTTTTGCCAAGGCATTCCACCCCCGACCTGTGGTGTACCGCACTACCGATTTTAAAACCAACGAATACCGCGACCTTTTCGGCGGCCGGGAATTTGAAACAGTCGAAGAAAACCCGATGCTCGGCTACCGGGGCGCTTCGCGTTATATAACCGACATTGAATCCTTCAGGCTCGAAATAGAGGCCATCAAACGGGTCAGGCAGGACTTTCCAAACCTGTGGGTAATGATTCCGTTTGTAAGAACGGTAGAAGAATTTACAGCTACCAGAGAACTGCTTGAGTCAGAAGGCTTGAAACGTTCCAAAGATTTCAAATTGTGGATGATGGTCGAAGTTCCCTCCAACATATTCCTGATAGAAAAATTCCTCGAGGCAGGTGTTGACGGAATCTCTATCGGAAGCAACGACCTGACGCAACTTATTCTGGGCATCGACAGGGATTCAAGCAAGCTCGCCAAAACCTTCGATGAGCGCAACGAGGCCGTGCTCATGGCCCTGGAACGCGCTATCACTGTTGCTTCAAAAATGGGGGTCACCTCTTCCATCTGCGGCCAGGCACCTTCAGTCTATCCGGAACTCACTGAAAAACTGGTGAGGTGGGGAATTACATCGGTATCGGTAAGCCCGGATATGATTGGCACAACCAGGGAGATAATAGCCAGGGCTGAAGCAAAATTGAATGAGTAATGGCCATCAAGCCGGATATACGTAAACGCACTGAAGAAAGAGAGGAGGCGTTTCTTTCACCTTATGCTGTGAACAGCTGTTCAAGCCGGGGCCGCATTCATTACGAGAAGCCCTGCAGCATAAGAACTGAATTCCAGCGTGATAGAGACCGGATTATTCACTGTAAAGCGTTTCGTCGGTTAAAGCACAAGACCCAGGTGTTCATCGCTCCAACCGGTGACCATTTCGTTACCCGGCTTACGCACACACTTGAAGTAACACAAATAGCACGCACCATAACCAGGGCCCTGGGCCTCAATGAAGATCTGGCCGAAGCTATAAGCCTGGGGCACGATCTGGGCCATACACCTTTTGGTCACATGGGCGAGAGTACACTCAACCAACTTTACCATGAGGGCTTCAGGCACAATACGCATAGTTTACGGGTGGTTGACAGGCTGGAGAGGGGAGGCAGGGGTTTAAACCTTACCTGGGAAGTAAGAGATGGCATTATAAATCACTCCAAGTCAATGGAGGAAATTCTGGGCAGAGAATGGGGGCAAACCGGCAGCTTTGAAGCTGATGTGGTCAAAATTTCAGACCTGGTAGCCTACATAAATCATGATATAGACGATGCGATTCGTGCCGGTATAATCACTATCGAAAGCCTGCCCGAATCCGCCAGGCAGGTTCTGGGTGACAACCACAGCAAACGGGTAAGTAGTATGGTAACAGATATTATCGCATACTCCTGGCCGGTATCCGGAGAAACAACTTCGACCAGCGGCTCGATAGGCATGAGCCCTTCGATGAAAGGCGCTGCGGAGCAACTCAGGGAATTTCTATTTGACCGGGGTTATATATTCCAGCACAACCTGAACGAAGCCGAAAACGCCAGGCAGTTCATAGTTGGACTTTATAATTACTTTTGCAAACATCCGGAGGAACTGCCTGATGATTATCAACTGGAAAATGGACAGGTAGAAAGAGCGGTTGTGGATTATATTGCCGGAATGACCGACCAGTATGCCGCCGGGCTATACGAGAAAATATTTCTGTAGAAACCCGGTTTATGTAAACCTTATTAATATAGTATAATGATTATATAGCATGGAAGCAATAGAGGAAATCAAACAGCGGCTGGACATCGTTGAGGTTGCCGGTCAGTATACGCGCCTCGTCAAATCAGGTAAAAACTTTAAAGGCATCTGCCCTTTTCACCAGGAAAAACATGGTTCATTTTTTGTTTTTCCAGATAAGCAAAGATGGCATTGTTTCGGTGCTTGCTCGACCGGTGGCGACATCTTTTCACTGGTTATGAAAAAGGAAGGGTTGGGTTTTAACGAAGCACTGAGAACCCTTGCATCAAAAGCCGGGGTTAACTTGCCTGAGCGCAGTCGCGAAAAAGAACTGAGGCAAAAGCACGAACGTCTGCATGAAGCCAGCAGACTGGCCAGGGACTATTACTACGAGGTTTTAAAAAGTGCAAGAGAAGCAGAAAAAGCTCGTAATTATGTAAAGTCTCGAGGCCTTAACGCCACCTCGCTTACAGATTTCAAAATCGGTTACAGCCTGCCCGGAAAGCAAAACTTAAAAAACTACCTTACCGAAAGAGGCTTTACCGATAAGGAACTGCTGGAGGCGGGGCTTATTATTGAAACCGAGAGCGGGCTGATTGACCGTTTCCGTAACCGGCTCATGTTTCCTATACATGACTACCGGGGCCGCCCTGCAGGATTTGGCGGGCGAGAAATGGACGGGAATCAACCCAAATATTTAAACTCGCCTGAAACGCCCATTTTCAACAAAAGCAACATTATATATGGTTTTGACCTTGCCCGGGAAGAAATCAGAAAAAAAGACCAGGTGATAATGGTTGAAGGCTACATGGATGCGATAATTGCCCGTCAATTCGGTTTTTACAATACTGTGGCCGTAATGGGCACTTCTATCAGCAACAAACAAATTGATATGATCAAAAAAGCAACCACAAACATAATCCTTGCAATGGATGCAGATGAAGCCGGGGAGAAGGCCATGCTGAGGGTTATAGAATATGAAAACCACCTGGAAAATGAAATTAAAGTAGCCATCATGCCACCGGGGCGCGACCCTGACGAAGTAATACAAAATAACCCCGGAGAGTGGCAGGCATTGGTCGAAAATGCCGACCCCCTCTGTGACTTTGCATTTTCCAAATCTTCCAGTGAGGTGGACCTGACCACTGCTGCAGGAAAACAAACGCTGGTTGGAAAATTGCTCCCGGTAATAGCACAAATGAATAGCCTGGTGCGCCAGGCGCATTATTTGCAAAAACTGTCAAAGATGGTTAATGTACCGGAAGCAAAGCTGGAATCCAGCCTCAGGGAATTTAAAACCCGACAGGAGGTTCGCTCCTATACTTCCGGGAAGAACCAAAAAATCTCTACAGAAAAAGTTTTTGCAAGCCCCAGAGAGGAGTATTGCCTGGCAATGCTTATTCAAAACCCAGAATTAATTGAAAAAGCCCGGGGGCTGGAGGGTAAATATTTTAAAAACAGCGAAAACGCCGAGATATTCAGATTAATTCGAGCCGGCAATGATATTGAATCCATGAGACAGAAGCTGGACGGGGCTGTCGCAGAACACATGGAAAAACTGGCCACGCGACCAATTTCACCTGAAGGACTCGAGTCAAAAATAGCAGAGTGCATATTACTGCTCGAAGAAAACCACTTGAGGTCAATATTGCAAAACCACGAGCATGTTTTAAGCTCACCGGAGCTAACAGACAACGAAAAAGAGGCGGTGCTTAAGGAGAGTATGCTTATCAGCCAGCAACTTAAGGAATTATTTTCAAAAAAAAGAAGTGGAATTCACCAGATGAGAAGGGAGAAGGCTAATTATGACGCTGGATAAAAATAATAAAGAAGACAACTCGAAGATTAGAGATGAAATTACAGCCCCTCAAGCAGAGGAGGAACAGGAAGACGGGCCTTCTGATGAAGATTTGCCCTCCGATGATAGCCTGGCCGAGGATGAACTGAGCCCGGATGAAGAAATTGAAGAAACAACCGAGCCCGGTGAAGCTGAACTAGTAATACCCCTGGAACAAATTGAAGAGCACGGGGTCGTAGATGATCCTGTACGTATGTACCTGCATGAGATAGGCAGAGTGACCCTGCTCAGTGCTGATGATGAGAAAGTACTGGCCAAGAAAATGGAAGCCGGTAAACGCCTGCGAGAAATTCGGGAAAGCTATATCGACACGTACGGAACACCTCCAAAACCAATTCAACAGGTTTTACATATGCTGATTGGCCTTGGCAGAGCCCGCTCCACCCTGAAGCTTTTCCGCCAGGAGCTCGGTCTGGAAGAAACTGAATATTTTAAACAAGCCGTATCTGAACCAGCGGTACAGGAGAACCTGATTGATGAAATAGATCAGAAATTTACTCAATCCATCGCTTCTAAAACTGAAAAAAGCCCGGCAGAAATAGAACAGCAGCTTATAAATATTTCACTTAATATAAGGCTGTTGCCGGCTGAAGTCTTAAGAGCCATTCCCGATTATACTACCCTCGATCAGGTTGAAAGTCTGGCTGAAAATCAGGAATTTATTGACTCTATCATCGTAAATGAACAACAGCTGGCCCGGTACCTGAAAAACATCGAACTTGAAGCGGAGCGAGCGGAGAAACACCTTACCGAAGCCAACCTGAGGCTGGTGGTCAGTGTTGCCAAGAAACATATCGGCCGCGGGATGCCCCTGCTTGATTTGCTGCAGGAAGGCAATATCGGGCTTATCCGGGCGGTTGAAAAGTTCGATTATCACCGCGGTTACAAGTTTTCCACATATGCTACCTGGTGGATTCGCCAGGCTATCACCCGTGCAATTGCCGATCAGGCACGCACCATCCGCATCCCCGTGCATATGGTAGAAACTATCCACAAACTATTATCTGTGAGCCGGCAACTGTCACAGGAGTACGGTCGTGAGCCAACACCCAAAGAAATCGGCGCCGAAATGGAATTGCCTCCGGATAAAGTCAGGGAGATTATCAAGGTTTCGCAGTTACCCGTATCTCTTGAAGCGCCTATTGGCGAAGAGGAAGACAGCCATCTGGGAGACTTCATTGAAGATCAAAATATCGTACCACCACCGGACGCGGCTTCACGCCAGCTTCTAAAGGAGCAAATTGGTGAGGTTCTCTCCAGTCTGACTCACCGTGAGCGCAGAGTTCTGCAATTAAGATTTGGCCTTGAGGATGGGCGCTCAAGAACTCTTGAGGAAGTTGGTAAAGAATTCAACGTTACCCGTGAAAGAATTCGCCAGATTGAAGCAAAGGCTCTAAGAAAATTGCGCCACCCCAGCCGCTCAAGAAAGCTTAAAGATTATCTTGAATAAACCCGATTTAACCTGAAATTGCAGGGCTTGATCATTTGTGCCGCAAGCACAAATCAGTGCTTGCAGTTGTAGCGGATATTTATGTTAAGCTAATCCAGCAATTAGCGCAGCCGGGCCATACGCACTAAAGCCCGAGGTCGCTCGATATGCCCTTCATGGCATCAAGGCCCAGCTGGATAAACTCGTCCAGTTCGATACCCAGGTCCCGGCAGGTTTCAATCTGTTCCCGGTTCACTCCGGCGGCAAAGCCTTTTTCACGGTATTTTTTCTTGATAGATTTAAGCTCTACGCTGCCAATTTTTTTGTCCGGGCGCACCAGGGCTGTGGTTGTGATGAGCCCGGTAAGCGCATCGGCGCAATACAGGGCTTTGTCAAGATTGGTTTCAGGTGAAACACCGTGAGCTTCATTGTGCCTCAATACAGCATTGGCAACCTCTTCACCAACCCCCATATCCCTTACCAGATCGGCACCCAATTTAGAATGAATATTCATATCTGCCTGGCAAAGATCCATATCAATATCATGCAGTAAACCGGTAAGGCCCCAAAGTTCCTCATCCTCGCCCAGCCTTATGGCAAGGGAACGCATCACAGCTTCTGTTGCCAGCATGTGTTTTATCAGGTTCTTGTTTTCCACATTGGCCATAACCGAATCCAGCGCTTCTTCTCTGTTTATCATTCCAGCCTCCTTTGCATATATTATGTCATCCCAGCGGCATCAACGGGACTTCCAATTTTGGTTTTCAAATATTTTCCGGTAATTGAACTGAGATTATCGGCAATTTGTTCCGGTGTACCAGAGGCAACGAGCTCGCCGCCCATGTCTCCGGCTCCAGGCCCGAGATCAACAACCCAATCAGCGTTTTTGATTACATCCATATGGTGCTCGATGATTAAAACAGTATTACCAGATTCGACCAGTCTCTGTAAAACCCTGAGCAGCGCAGCAATATCCTCGAACGCAAGTCCAGTCGTTGGTTCATCCAGTATATAAATGGTACGGCCTGTTGATCTTTTAGCCAGTTCTGTGGCCAGTTTCACACGTTGCGCCTCCCCACCGGATAGAGTAGTAGCCGGTTGGCCCATGCGTATATAACCCAGCCCTACATCCCTCAAAGTGGCCAGCCGGTTGTTTATCCTGGGAAAGTTTTTAAAAAAATCCAGGGCTTCTTCAACAGTCATGTCCAAAATTTCAGCAATGTTTTTGCCTTTAAAGTTCACCTCGAGCGCTTCCCGATTGTACCGTTGCCCCTGGCAAACTTCGCAGGGCACGGTTACATCAGGCAAAAACTGCATTTCAATGCGTGTATAACCATCACCCCGACAGGCTTCACACCTGCCACCGCGAACGTTAAAGGAAAAGCGTCCCGGGCCATATCCTTTCACCTTTGCCCCCGGCGAAGATGCGAACAATTCCCGAATGGGGGTAAAAGTACCCGTATATGTAGCCGGGTTGCTACGCGGTGTCCTGCCAATAGGAGACTGGTCTATATTGATAACTTTGTCTATATATTCAAGGCCTTCTACCTTTTCACACCTGCCGGGCTTCTCACGCGCCCGAAACAGTTGCTGTGCCAGCTTTTTATAAAGCACCTCGTTAACGAGGGTGCTTTTACCGGAACCGGATACTCCGGTTACGCATACAAAACAGCCAAGCGGAAAGGAAGCATCAACATTTTTCAAATTATTTTCACTGGCGCCGGTTACTTTAACCCATTTACCATTACCCGATCTCCGCGCCTCTGGAGCAGAAATACGCTTGGTCCCACTCAGATATTTTCCGGTGAGAGAACGCGAAACGTTCATTATTTCTTCCAGCGTCCCACTGGCTACTACTTCTCCACCATGCTCACCGGCGCCGGGCCCCATATCAATTATATAATCGGCAGCGCGCATCATAGCTTCATCATGCTCCACAACCAGTATGGTATTACCCAGCTCCCTCAGGCGCATCAAAGTGGCTATAAGGCGTGCATCATCAGCTGGATGCAATCCGACTGTAGGCTCATCGCATACATATAACACCCCCATCAATCCGCTGCCTATCTGTGTTGCCAGCCTTATACGCTGTGCCTCACCACCGGAAAGAGTGGATGAAACCCGGTCGAGGCTTAGATAATCCAGGCCAACATTTTTCAAAAAACTCAACCTGGAATCAATCTCCTTTAATATCTCTCCTGCAATTGCCTGCTCTCGAGAGCTCAGTAAAGTATTATCACCCTGCAGCATTTTTATCCAGTTATGCGAATGGCTTACAGACATTGCCGTTACATCCACGATATTATGCGGCCCAATTTTTATAGCCAGGGCTTCCGGTTTTAACCTCTTGCCGGAGCATTCAGGGCATGGCAGGCTTACCATATAACGCTCAATATACTGTCGTGACTGCTCAGATTCTGTATCCCTGTAGAGCCTCATCAACCTTGGGACAACTCCCTCAAAACCATTATAATTATGACGAATCCGGCCATACCTATTACGGTATGACTGAAGTTGACCACCTTCCCCGTACAATATCAAATCCATCTGCCTGTCATTCAAGCTCTTTACCGGCTCCTGTTCCGAAAAACCGTACCGCTGCGCCAGGTCGGAAAGCTGGGGTAAATACCATGTCTGAAACTGATAGGGCTGTATGGCTCCGCCTGTCAACGAAAGCTCTTTATCAGGAATAACCAGATCAGGGTCTATTTCCCGCCTTGAACCAAGCCCGGTGCAAACAGGACAGGCACCATGAGGGCTGTTAAAACTAAAGGTTCGGGGTTCAATCTCTCCCAGGCTAAACCCGCATTTAATACAGCTGTAGTGCTCGGAAAATATCATTTCCTGCCCGTCAGCAATCGCTACCTGAACGACCCCTCCCCCCAACTTTAGCGCCGTTTCCACCGAGCCTGCCATCCGGCTCAAGCTGCTATCAGGCCCGATAATCAAACGGTCAACAACAACTTCGATATCATGTTTTTTGTTCTTATCCAGCTTAATATCTTCCGAAAGGCTGATTATCTCCTTATCCACCCTTACCCGTGCATAGCCACTGCGCCGTAAATCGGCAAACAGCTGCTGGTACTCCCCCTTTCTGCCCCTGACAATCGGCGACATCAACTGAACGCGGGTGCCGTTTTTCAGCTTTAAGATAGAATCAACAATCTGCTCGACAGTCTGTGCGGCAATTTCAACACCGCACCGGGGGCAATGCGGATGGCCTGTGCGGGCAAACAGCAGGCGCAGGTAGTCATATATTTCGGTAACTGTACCAACCGTAGAGCGTGGATTATGACTTACTCCTTTCTGGTCTATGGATATAGCGGGGCTCAAACCTTCGATATAGTCCACATCCGGCTTTTCCATGCGGCCCAAAAACTGCCGCGCATAAGCTGAAAGGGATTCCATATAGCGCCGCTGGCCTTCAGCATATATGGTATCGAAAGCCAGGGAGCTTTTTCCTGAGCCGGAAACGCCTGTTATCACGACCAGTTTGTCTCGCGGGATGGTTATATCCAGGTTTTTCAGGTTGTGTTCACGAGCACCCTTTACAAAGATATGATTTTCAGTCAACAATGTTCACCTCAGTCAATTTTATTTTACCCCAGCTCTTAACTATTAACAAACAAGAACCGTATCTACCCGGTGACTGGCACTCACAAAATATTGAATAGCCATATATAACTGCTTAAGTTATAATGGCAGGAGAAAAATGACATCAATCAAAAGTGTTAAAAACCAGGCCGGGCTTCTACTCAAAAACCGTGAAAGGGAACTTGAAGAACTCTGTTTAAAAATTCATTCAAGCCCGGAAGCAGGCCTTGACGAGCATAAAGCATCATCCTGGTTGTGCAACTTTCTGAAACAAAACGGCTTTGCCGTAAAACATGGCATCGGGGAACTGCCAACAGCATTTACAGCCTGCTATGGAAAAGGCAAACCAAGAATTGCACTGCTGGCTGAATATGACGCGCTTCCCGAACTGGGGCATGCCTGCGGCCACAACATAATCGGGGTTGCTGCCGCTGGTGCTGCAATAGCTTCAACAGCTGCCGTGGATTGTTATGGCGGTACAGTAATGGTCATCGGTTCTCCTTCTGAAGAGTTCCACAGCGGCAAGGAACTGCTTATTCGTGAAGGCATATTTGAAGAGGTCGATGCAGCGTTGATGGTGCACCCTGGCGACCGTAATATAACCGCCATCAGGACCCTGGCATGCATCACTCTCAATGTCGAATTCAACGGCCGCCAGGCACATGCATCCGCCAATCCTGAAGAGGGCGTCAACGCCCTCGATGCCATGCTCTTGAGTTTTAATGCCATAAATTCCCTGAGGCAGCACATACTGGATTCCGCCCGTATACACGGCATAATCACAAACGGCGGCCAGGCCCCCAATATAGTTCCGGGTTATTCCGCGGGCATGTTCATGGCCAGAGCCCGGGACACCGGTTACCTGGAAACCCTTAAAGCCAAAATGATTGATTGTTTTAAAGGCGCCGCGTTGTCGACCGGGGCAACTTTAAAATACCGCTGGGCAGATGCTTACTGCAAACCGATGAAAAACAACCCCACCCTCTCAACGCTATTCAGGGAAAACATGTCTTCTACAGGCAGATTTATGGATGCAGATATTAAAAACTTCGCATCCACCGATATGGGTAATGTCAGCCAGATAATCCCTGCGATACACCCCATTATCGCTATCGCACCAGAAGGTACTTCTCTGCATACTGCCGACTTTTCAAAAGCTGCGGCTTCCGGGCAGGGCATAAAAGGCATGCTTGACGGTGCCGCCGCTATGGCCTTTACTGTAGCCGATATTTTAGGAAATGCCGATATCTTTAAACGTATTATAGATGATTTCCAGCAGAGCAGAGAGTGATTTGATTTTTTTTCTTGGTATAGACATAGGCTCGGTAAGTACAAAGCTGGCAGTCCTTGATGCAAATAACAGGCTTTATGCACACTGCTACCTTCCCACCGCCGGTAATCCGGAAAAAGCCTTGATGCTCGGGTTGAGACAGGTTGGGACATTACTGCCAAAAAAAGCATCCGTTTCAGGCGTTGCCATTACCGGCAGCGGCCGGGTGCTGGGAGCGGAATTAATATCAGCAGACATGGTCAAAAACGAAATCACCTGTCAGGCAGCGAGTGCTCTGCATTTTGAACCCGGTACCCGGACCGTTATCGAAATAGGCGGGCAGGATTCCAAGTTGATAATCACCCGGCAAGGCCTGGTGACAGATTTTGGCATGAATACTGTGTGTGCCGCCGGAACGGGAAGTTTTCTCGACCATCAGGCATCCAGATTGGGCATAAGCTTTGAGGAAATAAACCAGCTGGTCCTGGAAAGTGAAAGCCCTGCAACCATAAACGCAACCTGTACAGTTTTTGCCGAATCAGATATGATAACCCGGCAGCAGTCCGGCTGCTCGAAAACAGACATTGTTTATGGGTTATGTAAAGCTCTCGTAGCCAACTTCCGGCGCAGTGTAGTTCAGGCCAGGCCGATTGTCCCGCCACTGGTTTTTCAGGGCGGTGTTGCCCATAATAAAGGTATAAAAAGGGCTCTCCAGGAAGACCTGGGCATTGAACCCCGCGTACCACCCCACCCCGAACTCACCGGTGCCACCGGTGCTGCTTTACTTTGCGCCCTTAACCCGCCGGAAAAAAGCCGTTTCAAGGGTTTCAGTGTCCTGTTAAACAAATAAAGAGAGGTGTAATATGAAGCAAGTATATGACGTAGCCATCATAGGAGGTGGCCCTGCCGGCCTTACCGCTGCTATTTATGCTGCCAGGGACAGGCTCAGTACAATTATCATTGAAAGAGGAGCTGCCGGCGGCAATATAATAAACGCTGAAGAAGTCGACAATTACCCCGGCTTCCCGGATGGCATTAGCGGCTTCGAGTTATCCAGCAAAATGCATGCACAGGCCATCAAGCATGGAGCCGATTTTTTAAGTGCCGATGTGACGGGTATAAAAACTGAGGGCGATTTAAAAATAGTTTCTTTAACAGATTCAGAAATGATGTCCAGAGCTGTCATTATAACCAGCGGCTCTGAAAGGGTTAAACTTGGCGCGCCGGGAGAAAAAGAGCTTACCGGGCGTGGTGTTTCATACTGCGCAACCTGCGACGGGCCCTTTTTCAAGGGCAAGTCAGTCGCTGTAATTGGAGGCGGAGATGCAGCCCTCTATGAAGCCCTGCATCTGACCAAATTCGCTCATAATTTAAGTATAATCCATCGCAGGGATAAATTCCGTGCCACCAAAGCTGTACAGGAAAAAGTTATGGCCCAAAAAAACATTGACATTATCTGGGATACAATAGTTGAGGCATTTGAAGGAGAGGGCAAGATTCAACAGCTAAGGCTTAAAAACCTGAAGAGTGGCTCGAACTCCAACCTCAAAGTAGACGGGGTTTTCGTTGCAGCAGGATTAAAACCCAATACCGGTTTTTTAAATGGGCTTGTTGAACTGGACAACCAGGGAAGTATTATTGTTGATGAAAGATTGGGCACCAGCATCCCCGGTGTGTTTGCCGCCGGTGACGTACGGGCACATTCAATAAAACAGGTAATAACAGCTGCCGGGGATGGTGCCCGGTCAGCCTTTTATGTACGCGAATATCTTGAAGCATAGGCTTTCTACCCGTTTCAGGGTTAATGTATAATATGGATTGGAGATTTTTATGAAAGTAGTTTTTTTGCAAGATGTACCCGGGTCTGGTGCCAGAGGAGATGTAAAAGAGGTAGCCGACGGTTATGCCACCAACTATCTCATTCGGCAACAACTGGCTTTGCCGGCAACAAAGGAAAACTTAAACCGCATCGAGGCTCAGAAGAAATCAGAGGAAAAAAAGAAAGCAAAGGCTGAAGCTGAGCTGGATGCACAAACGAAAGAACTGGATAACAAACTGGTGACTTTATCTGCCAAGGTTGGTAAAAAAGGCAAGCTTTATGGCTCGATAACCAGTGCCGATATAGCCGGTGAGCTGAAAAAAGCTTATGGCATAAAGCTGGACAAGAGGAAAATTGAACTTTCCGAACCCATTAATGAACTGGGAACCTTTGATGTTACTGCCAAACTTGACAAAAATCACACACCAAAATTGATTGTAAAGGTTGTCCCCAAAGAGGAGGCGTAATACGTGGCCGAAACGCGACTGCCGCCCCATGATCTGGATGCTGAAGAAGCCGTAAATGGCTCTCTCTTAATTGACGGAAATTCAATTTATGAGGTAGCCACCTTTCTGACACCGGATGACTTTTACAGCCCGGCAAACCGGCTGATATACCAGGCCTGCCTGAACCTTTACCAGCGCGACGAAGCAATAAATAAAATAACCGCTGCTCAAGAGCTTGACCGCCTCGGCAGCCTCGAAAAAAGCGGTAATGCTGCTTATTTAAGCCACCTGATTTCCATAGTGCCTACTTCCCTGGAAATCCTTCATTATGGAAAAATTGTCCAGCGCCTGTCTGTAATGCGACAGATCATTCAGGCGGCCGACAAGATTTCCGCAATAGGATATGGCGCTGAAACAGATGCATCCACTGCGCTCAACAAAGCAGAAGATATTCTGTTCCGCCTGCGCTACAACCGATCAAGCATTGATTTTGTTCATATAAAAGAGTTGCTCGAAAAGTATTTTGACGCCCCGGAAGACAGCGAAAAAGACGAGCTGGCTGTAAAATCGAGTGTTTATTCAGGCTTTACCGGCCTGGATGACCTTCTGGGTGGTTTCCAGCGCTCGGATCTGGTAATTGTAGCCGGCCGGCCCAGTATGGGCAAAACGAGCCTTGCTTTAAATATAGCCCGCAATGCTGCCGTTCTGGAAAGGGCCTGCACTGCCATATTCAGCCTGGAAATGAGCCAGGAATCGCTGGTCAGCCGCCTGCTCTCAGCAGAAAGTGGCGTAAGCGCCAACCGTATCAGGCTTGGCCTCCATCAGGATATTCACGACGAGCATGAAGGGCGCATAATGGATGCTATCGGCGCACTGAGTGAAGTTCCCATATATATAGACGATTCACCCCATTTACGCATGCTGGAAATGAGAAGTAAAGCCAGGCGGCTGCACCATGAGCATGGTTTAGACCTGATAATCGTAGACTACCTGCAGCTCCTGCAGGGAGATACCCGTACCGACAACCGGGTTCAGGAGATCAGTTATATATCCAGAGCCCTTAAAGGGCTGGCCCGTGAATTAAATGTGCCCGTCATTGCCGTATCCCAGCTTAGCCGGGGCGTAGAGTGGCGCCAGTCGCATATACCGGTGCTTGCCGACCTGCGAGACAGTGGCAGCATCGAGCAGGATGCAGATGTAGTCGTTTTTGTGTACCGCGATGAAGTTTATTACACTGAAGAAGAATGGCACCGTACCCATGAAGGCCAGGAATACCCCAGAGAACTCGCGGATATAATCGTCGCAAAGCACCGTAACGGCCCCATAGGCCAGGTAAAACTACGCTTCCGTAAAAAACTGACCAATTTTGAAAATCTTACTCCTGACATGTCCGAATACTCAGAAACTGGAGCGCTGACCTGATGGAATACAAGGGATTGCCGGCCAGAATAGATTTTAGCGCCATTCCCGCCTACTACATTAATTTAATAATGCCTTACGTAAATGATATGGCTGAACTGAAACTCAGCCTGCACCTTTTTAGATTACTATACAGGAAAAATACCCGGCCTCAATACGTGAGCTTTGAAGAATTACTGGGGGACCCGGCAGTTGTTGAAAGCATGAAAGATGCCGGTGACACTGTTAATAAACAGATCGAGGCGGCCCTGTCTAAAGCTGCCGACAGGGGCATCTTTCTAATGCTGGAGGTTGACGTTCAGGGTAAGCGGGAAAGGATTATTTTTGTAAACGATCCAGACAACCGGCAAGCGGTTGAAAGTATTAAAAATGGTACATTAAAATTATCCTGTAACAATATCCAGGTAAGCCCTGTCCAGGCATCAGAACAGCTACCTGAAGTATTCAGTTACTATGAAGAAAATATTGGTCTTTTAACGCCACTTATAGTCGACGAAATACGCCTGGCTGAACAAACTTATCCGAAGCAATGGATTATTGAAGCTATCAAAGAAGCAGCGCTGAATAATAAGCGTAGCTGGCGTTATATCTCACGCATACTTGAACGCTGGTTAAGCGAAGGGAAAACCCATGGAGCACATCGGCAAGATTATCAACAAGAAGACCCATCAAAATACACACGCGGTAAGTACCAGCGCTTCGTCCAACATTAAAGAAGACGGCGCACATGAAATAAGTTGCCCCCGGTGTAAAGACGCTGGTTTTTTTCACCCCAAAAATGCCGGTGGCCAAATTGATTATGCAAAGGTTGTAGCCTGCGATTGCAAAAACGAGCTTTCCAGGGAGCAAAAACAATCGATGCTTCTGCAAAACTCGAATCTCGGACCGCTCAACCGCCTGTGCTTTGACAACCTCGTACCTGAAGGCCGCAGCGGTTACGGAGCAAACCAAAAACTCTTTAAAACTGCCTATCAGGCAGCCAGAGAATTTGCCGATAACCCCAAAGGCTGGCTGGTACTTGTCGGACCAAGCGGTTCAGGCAAAACCCACCTGGCAGCAGCGGTTGCCGTTGAACGTGTGCAAAAAGAACAGCCTGTTTTTTATATAACAGTACCGGATTTACTCGAGCATCTGCGCTCCAGCTTCAATCCATCAAGCGAGACAATCTATGATGAGCTTTTCGACCAGGTAAAAAACATGCCCCTGCTTATACTGGAAGATCTGGGGGTGCACTCATCCAGTTCGTGGGCAAAGGAAAAACTGGACCAGTTATTAAGCTACCGGTTTAACCGTGAGCTTCCTACATTAATTACGGCCATTTTATTAGACGAGCTGGATGAACGCCTTCAAACAAGACTGCGCAACCAGGTTATTTGCAGCACTCACTACCTTGAAATGGGCAAAAATGAAGGCTCGGGATATGCCTGGGGACCCGGACTTGAGCTGCAAAAGCAAATGACGTTTGACACTTTCGACTGGAAGCGCATCAATCTTCCACAGGGCCAAAGGGATAACCTGGAAAAGGCTTACCGGCTGGCAATGGATTATGCTCAATCTCCAGATGGATGGCTGGTATGGCAAGGAGTCACTGGCAGCGGTAAAACCCACCTGGCAGCAGCCATAGTTAACTATCTATACCAGTCAGGGCAGCAGGCGCTGTTTATCGTAGTTCCTGAATTCATTGACCACCTGCGTTCTGCCTTCAGCCCGGACAGCCGCGTATCTTATGACCAGTTGTTTGAAAGGGTAAAAACAGCCCCGTTCCTTGTGCTTGATGATTTCGGTGAACAAACAGCTACCCCCTGGGCACAGGAAAAACTTTACCAGGTGATTAACTACCGTTATAATGCCAGGCTGGCAACGGTGATAACTACGACTCGCTCACTTGATGAACTGGACAACCGCATACGATCCAGAATGCTTGATCCTAAAATCAGCCTGCTGTTTGCTTTGAGTGTTCCCGACTACCGGTCTGATCTGGCTTCAAGGCCTGCCAGAAAAAGCTTTCCCCGCTCCGATAAACGGCGCTGAAATAAACGGGTTGAATTTAAAAACCAATGCAGTTAATATTTAAGTTGTATGAGCGAGCAGCGTTTTAAAGAAAGATTACCGGTTCTGGTGCTTAACGCCTCATTTCAGCCTTTGAGCATCTGCCAGGTAAAACGCGCCATCATACTCCTTCTTGAAGGAAAGGCTGAGATGATTGAGAACGGCATGGGTTATATTCATACAATCAAAACAGACTTTCCGCTGCCTACAGTCATCAGGCTGGAATACATGGTGAAACAACCCCGCCGGAGCAACAGGCTAACCCGGCTGGGAGTATTCCGCAGGGATAATTACACCTGTCAATATTGTGGCAAGGAAAGTGCGCAATTAACCATCGACCATATCATTCCTCGCCATCAGGGTGGAAAGCATGTATGGGAAAACGTTACCAGTGCCTGCCCCAGGTGCAACCACCGCAAAGCGGGACGCACCCCGGATGAAGCCAGCATGAAGCTTACCCGCAAGCCCTTCCAGCCGGTAAATCACGGTAATTTCTGCCTGCCATACCGCTATACTCGAGGCCTTTCGGTATGGCAGAAATATTTGGCCAACTCCAACTAAAAATAACAGGCGGCTAACCTTTGCTTTTACCGTTTCCTTTTTTACCTGAATTTTTATCTTTGGCCGGAATTTGAGACTTGAGCTCTGACAGGCCCACTTCTATACGGCTACCACTGGCAAGTTCAACAATAATCGAATTTTCAAGAGGCCGGCTGCCAACCACCACAGCTTCTCCCTGGGGAAGTAACACTTTTTCTCCGTCCCTGGGCATCTTCTGCTTCATTTCCCGGTATTGCTCAAATTCATAACCCAGGCAGCACAACAAACGCCCACATAATCCTGATATCTTCATGGGGTTCAAAGGCAGGTCCTGCTCTTTGGCCATCTTTATAGAAACAGGAGAGAATTCTGTTAAAAAAGAAGCGCAACACAGCGAGCGTCCACACCGGCCAAATCCACCAAGCAGGCGCGTTTCATCGCGTGGGCCCACCTGCCTCAACTCAACCCTGGTTTTCAGTTTCCGGCTGAGCTCACGAACCAGCTCACGAAAATCAATTCTACCCTCAGCACCAAAAAAAATAGTAACCAAGTTACCATCCAGACTGTACTCAGCCTTCAGCACCTTCATTGGCAATTTAAAATTTCTTACCAGCTTCTCGCATTCTTCGAGTGCTTCGGGTTCTTTTTCTTTAACGCTACGGGCTTTCTGAATATCAGCTTCTCCCGCAAGCCTTAAAACCGGCTTTAAATCATCCGGGACTTCCTCCTCGGCTACTTCGAAAGGGTCTTCAATCACGTTACCCAGTTCCTGGCCCCTGGCGGTTTCTACCAGTACAATATCTCCATCTTTGAGTTCAAGTTCGCCTGGATCAAAATGGTAAATCTTGCCAAGGCGACGGAAGCGTACTCCTACAAGTAAAGGCATATTTATTTCCCCTTGTTTATAAATTATGAAAACGCTACTTCCCGGGATGGCTTTAAGGGCAGCATCATTACTTCCAAAGCAAGCCTGGGGTTAACATTGCGCTTTAAGTATTCCCTGGTCTGATTAATGGATGCCAAAAAACCCCGTAAATCTTCGACACTAAAACCTGCGGAAAGGCTCTTGAGTTCGTCCAGGATGTCCCGGTTGACTGTATAATTATCCAAACCAAAGCCGGCAAAAAGCAAGTCTCGAATCAGCACCAGCCATAGAGACAACTCTTCCTGAACTCCAAGGCGATCCCTGCTGAAGCGCCCCGCCATGCTTTCAGCATATTCAAAGCGCACACTGTAATCAGCCGTGATAATATCAAGCATCTCCCTTCTGGTTTTAAAAAACTCCTCCAGCAGGTTTTCATCGCAGGCAACTTCAATTGCCCACCCCAAACGGCCATGGCTCAATGGGGCCAGCAGTTCTGCTTTTTCTTCCGCTACCTCAAATTTGTTTACTAAAATTTGATACACCTTTTGGCTGCTGACCGGCTTTAATTCAAAATGCTGGCATCTTGAAGCCACGGTTGGCATAACCTCACCTGCGAGCTGTGCAATAAGAACAAAACAAACATTAGGCGGCGGCTCTTCCAGTGTTTTCAGCAAGCGATTGGCGGCCGATGCAGATAAAAGTTCAGCTCCATCAATAATAAAAACTTTGCTCCTGCCCTCAAAAGGCCCCAGGCTTGCTGAATGCTGCATGGCTTCTACTTCGGCTACTCCGATGGCTGTTTTTTTTGATTCCTGGTCTCCCCGGGGATTTATGAGGTCTACCAGCTGAACATCGGCATGTTTGGCATGTTTGATGCGCATGCAGCCCGGACAGTCATCACAAAGCATGGTTGAGCCCTCGCAATTGAGTGCCCTGGCAATATCATAAGCGAGCAACTTTCTTCCGGTCCGGGATGGCCCTGTAATCAACAGGGCATGGGGCATTAAACCCTTTTTCAATATACGTTCCAGGTGTGATATTAAAGACTCCTGGCCGGCAACTCTCCACACAATTTTACTCCGATTAACCGACATCAAGGCGAACAAGGTCGCTATACTCTTCCCTGCGGCATATAACCCGGCTGCCTCCACAATTAACCATGACCACTGCTGGTTTGGGCGCCCCATTGTAGTTACTGGCCATGGGCAAACAATATGCCCCGGTAACGGGTATAGCAACAATGTCTCCCATTGTTACACTTGCAAGCGAAACATCTTTTACCAGAATATCACCGGATTCGCAGTATTTACCCGCAATAGTTACCTTTTCAGAAGCAGGCTCGTACATCTTTCCGGCTGCAACTGCTGCGTAGCTGGCATCATACAGCGCCGGGCGTATATTGTCTGCCATGCCCCCGTCAACCGTTACATATTTTATCAATCCTTGAATTTCTTTTATCATACCAACCCGGTAGAGAGTGACTCCCGCCGGGCCGATAATTGATCTTCCCGGTTCAATGATAAGGCCGGGGGTACTTAAACCGGCACGGTTACATGCAGACGTGAGGGTATTTATTATTGTATCTGCATAAACCGAAACCGGTAGAGCCCGGTCTTGAAGGGTATAATTGACTCCAAAACCCCCGCCAATGCTTAACTTCTTAAGCTCAAAACCTTCCTTATCGTATACTTCACGGCTGAAATCAATCAAAACACCCAGGGCTTCTTCGTAAGGACGTGTTTCATTAATCTGTGAACCGAGATGACAGTGCAAACCTACCAGTTTAAGGTTGACCAGCTTCCTGGCCTTTTTTATTGCCCCAGCCGCGTCTCCAAGGGGCAACCCAAACTTACTGCCGGTGTAACCTGTGGTGATATGCTGGTGAGTGTGAGCCTCGACTCCCGGAGTGACCCTTATTAAAACTTCCGGCGAATAACCAAATTCAACGGCAAGTTGCTGAAGGAGCTCAAGCTCCATTAGATTATCAGCTACAATGTATCCAACACCGTTTTCAAACGCGTACCGCATCTCTTCCGGCGATTTGTTATTACCATGAAAATAAACACGCGCAGCCGGAAACCCTGCAGACAAAGCTATCGCCAGTTCCCCCCCGGAAACAACGTCCAGTTCCAGCCCCTCCTCACGTATAACCCTGGCAACAGCCTTATTCAGACATGCCTTGGAGGCATAAGCCACCCTCGTATCAGCAAAACGGCCGGTAAATTCACTCACATACTGGCGACACTTGTTTCTGATATGGCTTTCATCCAGAACATAGAGTGGTGTGCCATACTCACCTGCCAGCGCTACAGTATCACAACCGGCGATTTCAAGATGCCCTTTTGCATTTACAGCGGCACCTTCTGGAAATAAATGTAATAATTCTTCTTTCATAATCTTAAAATGATAAGTCAGGCTGAATAATTAGTCAATCGTTGCTATAGTTTAACTTATCCGGGCCCGATAATTGCAAATGTCATTGCTTCATCTCAAGTAACTGTGCTAACTTATACTATTATACCAGTGGTTTTTCCTTTAACACAGATGTTAGCATTAACCTAATCAATTTAAATCTTGGAGGTATTTTTGAT
>PUOQ01000041.1 GCA_003552785.1 Dehalococcoidia bacterium | reverse complement strand
GATAATTGGCCAGGGGAAAATCCGAGCTTGCCACTGGATGCAAGATGTCATCAATTAAACCGCCGGTCGAGCAAGCGACATAATCATTCAAAACAAGGGTGTATTCTTTTACCAGGCTGTCAATCTCAGGCTGGTCGGGTAAATTATCATCAATGCCAAGCAGTGCCGGCTTTTCTTCACCGGTATTTCGCAGGCGCAATTTATTGGTTTCTGGATTATAGGCCAGCTCCAGTTTCCCAAGATATCCACCCAGGGAGCCGGCCTGGGCTATGATGGTATTGTTTTCGTGCACAGGCTGATAAATTGCAGTGTGGCAATGACCCCCCACTATAATATCAATACCAGGTACTGCCCGGGCAAGCTTGCGGTCTTCCTCGAGCCCGGAATGGGTAAGGGCGATTATTATATCGGCGTTTCTTTCTTTGAGCAGTCCGGTATATTTTTTTGCCGCTTCATGCTGATCTGTAAACTCGAAATCACCGGTGTCTGCTGCCACCGAGATGGCGTCCTTGCCGATCAGGCCGAAAACACCCACCTTTATCCCGTTTTCCAGTTCTATCATACCGGAATTACGATATAGATCTTTACTTGAAAGGGAGTGATTTTCCGGCGCCGTTGTATTGGATGCAAGTACCAGGGTTTGTGAATGGGCTTCGGGATAACCGGCTGCTATAAGATAATTTGCCAGAACATCGGGTCCATAGTCATACTCGTGGTTGCCAATAACTACTGCGTCATAACCCATTTCCTGCATCAAGGTTAGTTCCGGGGCATGTCCCCGGGTGGATAACCAGCCAAAAGCAGAGCCACCAAGGAAGTCGCCACCATCAAAAAGCAGCACCGGCTCACCAATTGAGCTTTTCTGCTTACGGATTTCGCTTATGGCACTTCCGAGGCGTGCAAAGCCGCCTGTAGCAGGGCCGGGTTCTTCAGGCCGATAGTCGACAGCCGGGGAGTGGGGGATCAGCGCAGAATGCAAATCATTGGTATGGAGGACGGTGAAATAAATTTCTTCACTGCTTTTTGAACTGCCCCGGATCTCAACAGGAGCAATCGAGATTAAACATATCATAGCTATCGAAATTGGAACATTAAGTATTACCGGGCTCGAGATGAAAGGCTTTAAAATATTACCCATAGTATTTTCCTCTTTTCAAAATACAGGTTAAAAAATAAATTATATACACTATTACCCCGGTACCAGTCGAAGGTGTTTGTTAAAACATTTTTCAAGTAGGGCTTGTTTTTTGGTTTTCATGGCCGGGTTCTTCTCCGTTAACAACGGTAGACATCCGGACGTAACGCACCAGCCTGATAAAAGTGGCACTTAAGGGTACGATTAACACCAGACCCCAGAATCCGGCGACATATGAACCAACTACGATAAGAAACAGCACCAGTGCCGGGTGCAACTTGAGGAAAGAGCCCTCTATCTTGGGCCGGAGCAGTGAATTCTCGATGCCGTTTGCGGCAATATAGAGTACTGCAACCCATATAGCTGCTTCAGGCACAGTTGCCAGGGCAATAATTACTGCAAAAGCTCCCGATGCCCAGGGCCCCACAATGGGGATGAATTCTCCAATAAAAGCTACACCGGCAAGGGCAGGAGCAAAAGGTACACCTAAAATAACCAGGCCAATATAGACTATTATCCCCACTCCGATTCCCAGTACCCCCTGAGCCCTGATATATCCGCCAATTACATATTTAATTATATAAAGAATGTTGCTTGCATGCCCGCGGACATCCACGGGCATTTTTTCCTGCAGCCTCTTCCATAGCGAGTGCCAGTCCCTCAGGAGGTAAAAAAGGATAAAAGGTAAAATAAATATCCCAAAAATAATGCCCATGGTAGACGGCAGCCTGAGTAATGCATCCAGAAGTGCATCCTGGGCTGCCTGCATCAGGGAAACGGTTATTTCTTCAATATTTAAAAATAAATCACCGGCATAGTCTTCAGGCATCAATAACCTGAATTCTTCTAACCAGGATTGGAGGGCATTAAAAGCTTGCTCGATTAATATAGGGGCCTGGAACAGGATGTCGGTTAGGGCGCCTATGACGGCCCTTATTATATAAGCGGCAAAGAATCCGCCTGCACCAAGTATTATGGCTGAAGACAGTATGATGGAAAAGATTCGTTTTGCTCCAGAAAAACGCTTCTTTAAGGGCAGGTGGTTTTGAATCCAGTCCACCACAGGTACAAAAATGTTTACCACAACCAGGCCGACGAGAAATGGCCAGAGGGCACTGGAAAAAATCAGGGTTAATATCAGTATGACTGCCAGAGCTATCAGGCAGCTAAGCAGCCCTCTGTTGTGTTTCCAAAAGAGTTTACCTTTATTCAAGCTTCTCCCTTTGGTTTGCAAATTTTAGGTTCAGAGATCAACTTCACCTTCGGGGTCAAGAAAACTTATAATCTCCTTTGAACTGGTGGCTTGAGCACAGTTTAGCAAATCCGGGGGGATGTTGAAAGGGTTAAAAGAAAGATCATTCAAAAAGCCGCTGAAATTTAACCGAAAGAACACAATTTCAGGTCAATGGTAGCATCCGCAACTGGAATTAAACCATGTGGGTCACAAATAGCAGGCTGCATCAGGACCTGCCTACCACAACAGTAGCAATAAGAAGCCCAAGTATGGCGCCGAATATGGCCCCTGACCAGGGGCTGGCAGCTATTCCTCAGGCGTTTCCGCTGCACTTGCCAAAATAACCCAGTACGCCCCCGATAATCGCGCCGGCGATCAATCCGATTATATAGTGCATTATAGTTTTTTACCTTTCTTTAAGTTAATTAATGCGAGGCATTATAGCAAAATAATTCTATCATAAAAACCGAAGTTTAAATTTGCATGCGAGCAGTGATGATATAGTGGTAAGGGCTACTTTGGTTTATATGCTCAATATCAAAGCCAGCTGTTTCTATCAGCCCCGCGGCATTATTTGCGCTAATCCGCTTTGAGAGTTTTGGGCCAAACTGCATTAACTCTTTCTTCCAGTCCAGGTTAATTAGCCTGCCACCGGGTTTTAACATGTCTCTGGCATTTTCAAGCACCTTTGCCGGGTTTTCAAAATCATGCAGTACTACACCGAAGAAAATTATATCAGCACAGCCCTGGCACAGCACCATCTCCTCTGCCTTTCCTGCCGCAAGTTGAATATTTTTGTGCCCTGCCTGTTCTGCCTTTAATTTCAGGCTTTCAAGCGCTTGTTGATCTATGTCAATTCCCCACACCCGGCCGTATTTACCCACCGAGCTGGCAGCTGGCAGGGCGAAATACCCTTTTCCGCATCCGATATCAATAAATGTATCTCCGGCCTTCAGGCCGATATCTGCAAGGATGCGTTCGGGGTTCTGCCATTTTCTGCGCTCTTCGTCATCTGGTTTATGGTTTTTCATTTTTACTTATTATTTTTGATGCAATGCCGGTGCTGATATTCCCCATTTCTGGTTGGCCGTAATACTGGAGCCTGGAAGCTCCCTGTATATCTGCATTTAGCAAACCATTCAGGTTAAGAGTGCCGTTACTGGCGCCATCTATCTTGACGTCGGCATTAACGGCAATAAAGTTTTCCAGGTCAAGCTTGCTGGCACCACTTAACCGTGCCTCGATATCCTGGCCTGTTCCTGTTAAATCCACCAGACTGGCTCCACTTATATTAAATTTGATGTTTTCGGAGTTCAGGTTGCCAGTTGCTTTACTTGCGCCGGAAATATCGAATTTGGCCCGGCCGCAGGTTATATCTTCAAGTTCGATTAAACAGGCACCGGATACAGCGATATCCAGTTTATTATTGGAGGAGAAACCGGTGAGGGTACCGTTTGATGCTCCAGATACTTTCAGCGAGTTTAAATCCGGCATGGTTATTATTACTTCCAGGGTAGCCGGGCCTGTTATGCTTACCCGCTCCATCCCAATACTTAATATTTCATTTTCGCTTTTTACGCTGGTATATTCATGCAGATTATCATCCGCTTTTATAGTTATGGTGTATGCTTCTGCCTGCCTGATTTCGAATTCAAAAGCGGAGGCAATTTGAATCTGGTTGAAACCGGTAAAGTCATATTCTCTGGGTTCTACGTTGCCGGAAGCACGTATGGCATCAAAGCAGCCGGTCATAGATGTTAATGCCAGCAGCATCATGGTTGTAAGTAAAAGCAAAAATAGCTTATTCATAATATAAACTCCCCCTAAAAGGTTCAAGGCAACAAGGTTGCCTGAATTATGCTTAAAAAGTACCTTGATAAGTTAATATCATTTGAAGCGCCCATGTCAACAGGCTTCATATTTTCGGGGGGCGCGTAGCCTTATCATTCAAAACTTTTTTAAAGAGTTGTTGTATTGTAGTAATGATTTGTCACCGATCAATTATGTTGCTTCGATAAACTTGTAGAGGTTATAATCACCGGGTGACGGAAAGAGCTTCTAAATTCGTTTCCGTTTTTGTTAAATAATAATGAGTGCTCTTGTTATAGATGGAATCAGCAAACACCTGTCAGGAGTAAAAATTCTTGACAATGTTTCCTTTGAGGTTCAAGAAGGAGAAATCTTTGGCCTCATTGGCCCTAATGGAGCGGGTAAAACGACTACCCTGCGTACTATCGCAACCCTGTTGCAGCTGGAGTCGGGTCAAATTCGAATATTTGATCAAAAACTGCCCGAGGATGCCGGCGAGGTGAGGAAGATTATCAGCTATCTTCCAGAAGACGCTGGTGCTTATAAGAACATGAAGGGCAGAGAATACCTCGAGTTTGTTGCCAGTTTTTTTTCCCGGGGAAAAGAGGCCGGAGAAATGGTGCAAAGAGGCATTGAAATAGCTGCACTTGGCGACAGGATTAGTGACCGGGTAGATACATACTCAAAAGGAATGATGAGGCGCCTTTTAGTCGGGCGTGCCTTGATGTCAAAGCCACAGCTTGCTATCCTGGATGAACCCAGCTCGGGGCTTGATGTTATTAATGCCCGGCAGGTACGTCATATAATAAGGCAGGCCAGTGACAACGGGCTGAGCGTGCTTTTTTCCTCCCATAATATGCTTGAAGTTGAATTAATGTGCCAGCGCATCGCATTGATACATAAAGGCCGCATTGTGGCTGCCGGATCTCCCGGGGAGCTCAAGAAAAGTTACGGTGCAGAAAACATTGAAGAAGTATTTACACAATTGGTCCGGATATGATCAACCTGATAAAAAAAGAAATAAGAGAACTGCTTACCAAGTCAGCATTACTGTTTTTTGCCTTCATGGCATTAATTTTTGTCTTTATGGGGCAGATGCTTTCAGAGGCACAGGAAGAAGCAGCAGTCAGCCCTGTAGTTGCTGTTGTAGACCAGGATAAATCCCATCATTCAGCCACTTTGGTTGAAGCGATAGAAACCGGCGCCGATGTAGTTTACAGCGGGGACGATGTTTCCCGGGCCCAATCAGAGCTCGAGTCCGAAAATGGTATCGCTTTGGTCCTTGTCCCCGGGGGTTTTGGTGCTACCATTGATTCAGGCAAGAAGGCAGAGATAGAAGTTCGCTGGATCATGAAAGGAGCCGGCGTTATCGACACGCTTCCGGTTAGTGCAGTTGAGGCAATAATCGATTCTGGCTTCAAGTCGGTTTCCGCTACTCTGGTTGAAGGGCATTCAAGCCTTGATCCGGAAATAATTCTGGCACCGGCATCCAGCAGTTATACTACCATTTACGAGGGTAAAACTATCGAAGGTGTTTCTCCGCAGGTTCTAAGTGGACTTCTAAGCCAGGAGACGATGTTTGTGCCGGTAGTGATTATGATGTTAATTGTGATGGGTTCAAGCTCGGTTATTTCCTCCATGGGGCTAGAAAAGGAAAACCGCACTCTGGAAACGCTTTTAACGATGCCTGTTAATCGTAGCCATATTATCATAAGTAAAATTATCGGCAGCGCCACTGCAGGGGTTGTGATGGGTGCGATATATATGGTTGGTTTTTATTTTTACTCCACTTCACTGGGAGGGCAGACAGGAAGCCTGGCAGATCTGGGTTTTGTTCTTGGCCCCGGGGATTATTTCCTCATCTCCCTGTCCCTATTCACGGCACTTCTGGCCGCATTGTGCGCCAGTATTATTATGGGGACCTTTGCCAGCAACTACCGTTCTGCCCAGACTCTGACCTACCCTTTAATTGGTCTGGCAGTGCTTGCAATGCTGGTGACGATGCTTCTTGACTTTCGAACCCTGCCTGCTATGGTACAGGTGATAATATTTGCCATTCCGTTTTCGCATCCGATGATTGCCATGAAAGAACTAATGGTTGATAATTACTTCCTGGTTTTAGTTGGCATTTTGTATTCAAGTCTCTTAACAGCCATTCTTGTGGCTGTAGCTACTCGAATATTTACTACCGACAGAGTGGTTGTCGGTATTTCAATAAGGCGCAGCAAATCTAGGGCAGACAGCTACAATTCGCAATAAGCTTTCGGATGCAAAAAACTTGTAAACATGTTTAGCCGGTAATGTGATTATCTGTTGCTTCTTCCACGCTGAAGTTTAATCACAAACACCTTTAAAAGAGGTCATTCTTCAGTACCATTTCCAAACCGGGGCACCTTTACTTTAAACAGTATCAGGCCACCGGCAATAAAATAGGCCATACATGCCCCAAGCATTACAAAGTAACCCAAATTGGGCAGAATCTGATTGAAATAATCAATTACCGGCCCTATAAGGCGTGCCAGAGCACCTCCTCCGGCGGTGGCCATATTGGCGATGCCCAGATATTTAGCTTCTTCTCCCCTGGCAACCAGATCGGTGGCCAGGGCCCAGTTGGTACTGGTGAAAGCACCCAGTGAAAGCCCAAGGATGGATGCTGCCAGCATCAATGCCGGAAAGCTTTGATTTATGAGTATGACCAGAATTCCAATCGCTCCACAAAAAGCAGAACAGATGGCGATTGACTTTCTCCCGATGCGGTCGGAAAAATAGCCAGCCGGCAGCACGGCTATAAGCATGAATACTATCGAGATTGCCAGAAAATTGGTAGTTGCCATGGCCGGTTCGGGCACTCCAGCAACATCTCGGAAGAAGTACAATGCAAACTGTTGAACTGTGGCCAGGCCCATGAAGACAGCCAGCCGGGAAATAAGGAACCACATGAAGGGCCGGTTTGACTTTATATCGATGCTGAAACTTTTTATCCAGCCGGGGAGGACATCCGTTTTTAAGGGTTTTTCTGGCCGGGGTTCTTTAACTGATATTACGGTAAAAAGCATGAAAAGCATGCAGGCAGAACCCAGCATGAGGAGGGCAATCCAGAGCCAGCTTCCGTCGGCAGTTTTGGCATAATTGTCCATAAGCCGGGACACCGGGAACAAAAGGGCGCCGGCGCCCAGTATTTCGAGAAGACTTTTAATTCCTGAAGCCCGCCCCCGGCTGTGCCGTGGTACAGTTTCAGGAATAAAAGCCTGATAGGGGCCCTGGGCGGTGTTTGAGGCAAGCTGCAGCAGGCAGTAGCCAATGAAAAGGAGTGTAAAAGAAGTTGCTGCGCCTATAATAGGCAATAATACCACTATTGCCAGAATGCCGGTGAAAATAAACGGCCGGCGCCTGCCCCAGCCCAGGGTGGAGCGGTCGGATATAGCTCCGGCAATCGGCTGGACAAGCATGGCAATTATCAGGCCGGAGAAGGTAAGAAGGCCCAGGTATGTGTTCTTTTGGGCTTCGGGTACAAAGTCAAGTATCCTCAAGGGGAGTATAAGGCTGTGCATGCTTTGCCACAGGCCGGCAATTCCGAAAACAAGCAAAGTGATTTTAAGGTAATGCCAGGTGTTGGGCCGTTTTATTCCGCTGGAACCTGGCTGCTGCTTGTATTTTGATATGAAGTTCATGGCACCTTACGGGAATAGAGGTGAAGCTTCAAGGCCGGCTTTTTCATTAAAGCCAAGCATCAGGTTCATATTTTGTACAGCCTGGCCAGCTGCTCCCTTTATCAGGTTGTCAATAGCGCTTATTACTACCAGGCGGTTGGTGCGCTTATCTATGGTGGGGCAGACAAGGCAATAGTTGCTGCCTGCTGCCTGCTTGGTGTGCGGGGGCATGTCTGTTACACGGATAAAAGGCTCATCCCGGTAGAAAGATGAATAAACCTCAAACAGGTCCCGTTTGGTGAGACTGGTTTTTAAACCCGCATAACATGAAGCAAGAATGCCGCGCGTAACCGGTACCAGGTAAGGGTTGAATGTAATGCACAGATCTTGAGCGGGTTCTGCCTTTTTCAGCTCCTGTATTATTTCAGGTAAATGCCTGTGGCCTTCGGTGGCGTATGCGGTGATATCTTCGTTGGCTTCACAGAAATGACTTTTAAGGCTCAGGCTTCTGCCAGCGCCGGATATGCCAGATTTGGCGTCTATAATAATGTCATTTTTAATCAACCCTTTTTTCAAAGCCGGCATCAGGGCTAAGATAGCTGCGGTCGGATAACATCCCGGATTGGCTATCAGGCTTGAACCACTTATTTGCTCACGGTAAAGTTCTGGCAAACCGTAAACAGCTTTTGCCAGCATATCTATGCAGGGGTGCTCAAAGCCATACCATTCCGGGTACAGCGCCGGGTCCTTTAAACGGAAATCGGCACTTATATCAATTATTCTGGTGCCCTTCTGGTATAATTTGATTGCTTCAGAGGCACTTTCCCGGTGCGGCAGGGCCAGGAAGGCCAGATCAACATCGTCCAGTGTTTGTGTTATGGTGAGGTTTGAGTTGTCCAGATGTGGCATGTAATGGCCAAGTTTTTGCCCCGATGCTGAGCGTCCCGTAACACTGGCCAGCTCGACTTCTTCATGCCCATCGAGCAACCGGGCCAGTTCCATGCCAGCATAGCCGGTTACATTAACGATACCGGTTTTTATTTTAGCCACTCTTTGCCTCCATAATTATTACCTGCCTGAATGATTGTCGCATTCACTCGAAGAGTCGTCAGGCGTTTATTTTACCTGTATTTTTAGCTTATTTAATTTACTACCGGTAGACTATATGATAAAATCAGCTACCACTTAAAAGCAAATCATATAACCTGGGAAAGGAGATTTTAATGCCAGAAATATTTCTTATAGATGTTACCAACCGGGACGGTGTTCAAACTGCCAAGCTGGGTTTGTCAAAACTTGAAAAGACAATGATAAACATATTCTTAAACCAGATGGGGGTTTATCAATCTGAGTTTGGTTTTCCGACAACACATCACGAGGCAAACTATCTGAATGCCAACGTTGAGCTGGCGGAGATGGGGGTGATCGACAATTTACGACTTGAGGGCTGGATACGTGCCATCGTACCCGATGTGGAGCTCGCCTTTAAGCGGGTACCCAAAATCAAGCACCTGAACCTGTCCATATCAACTTCCGATCAGATGATAAACGGCAAGTTCCAGGGCAGGAAAACCAGAAAGGATATTATTGAAGACATGGCGGTTGCTGTCGATGCCGCCTGGGAGAAAGGGGCCGAAAGTGTAGGTGTTAACGCCGAGGATGCATCACGCACCGACCTCGAGTATCTGATTGAATTCGGAAATGCCGCCAGGGAACATGGTGCCAATCGTATCCGTTACTGTGACACGCTGGGTTATGACAATCCATTTTCAATATACGAAACCGGACGCAGAATGGCCGAGGGAATTGGTTTGCCCATTGAGCTTCACTGCCATGGAGATCTGGGCATGGCGGTTGCTAATTCAATTGCCGGGGCCAAAGGTGTGGTTGATGGAGGGCAGGATGCCTATATTAATACTACCGTTAATGGTATTGGCGAGCGTGCCGGTAATGCCGATCTGATTGCTACCATTCTGGCAATACGCAAATCCAAAGGTTTTTCCGAAAAGTATAAACTCGGCGGTAACGTCGACCTGTCAATGGCTTACCGCATTTGCAAATTTGCCAGCTATGCTTTTGGTGTACCTATTCCCATCAACCAGCCGGGCGTGGGCGCCAATGCCTTTGCACATGAATCCGGCATCCATGCCGATGGTGTATTAAAGGACCCTGAAAATTATGAGCTTTATGGCTTTGAGGAGCTTGGCAGGCGCCAGTGGGAAATTGTAGAAACCGGGCGGGAGATATGTGCCGGTGAGTACAGCGGCGTTTCAGGCTTTACTTATGTAATGAGCAAAGTTGCAGTTGGCAAGACCTTTGAAAGTCGTGAAGAGGCAAACCGGATTCTTGAGCTGGTCCGCTATGCCAATGTGCTGTCACACAAGCCTCTTACCGAGGAAGAATTGTGCTTTATCGCAGACTATCCTGATATAACCAGAAAATTATTAACAACCATTCCACTGGCAGAACAGGATTGATTTTAGAATTAACCTGCATGATCTTTGCTGCAGAATAATTATTGGTCCCGGCAAAAAGCCGGGCTGTATCCCGCATATTGCCCGGCTTGCAATTCGGGTGTTATCATGGAATCGGTGTTAGTTTTGGCAGGTTTAGTGGCTAAGCGCCTGTTAAAGGAATAGATATGTGTAGTTATTTTTTAATTTTTGCTGCCATACCAGGGTTCTTTGTTAGTTCCTGGCTGGTTATGTTATTGTGGGGTGTTTTTGCTCCCGATCTGGGCTGGCCCACTATAAGTTACACCACGGCTATGCTGATTACTGTTACTTTATGGCTGGCCGTAGCGCCTCTGGCGGCAGCGGCTGGAAGAAAAGGCGGCAGAGATTGATCTTTATCTGCCGAAAAGGAGCTGCGATATAAACCAGAGCTACGAAAAATCCGGTGTTGACCTGAGGGTTGCTGATAGTGTCAAGGGGAGAATAGCCGAGCATGCACGTGCCACTCTGGGCCCGGAAGTTCTTGAGGGCCCCGGGTTTTTTGGCGGCCTTTACGAGTTTAAGGGTTATAGTCAGCCGGTTTTAGTGTCCAGCGCTGATGGAGTGGGCACCAAGCTGAGGCTGGCTTCAGTGCTGAACCGCCATGAGGGTATAGGCCACGATATTGTTAACCATTGTGTGAATGACATATTTACTTCCGGTGCAAGTCCGATCTTTTTTTTGGACTACATTGCCAGTGGAAGGCTCGATATGGAACAGGTAGAGTGTTCAGTAAAAGGTATGGCTGATGCCTGCAGCAGGGTAGGCTGCGCCCTTATCGGGGGGGAAACTGCCGAAATGCCGGGCATATATTCCCGGAACGATTATGACCTTGTGGGTTTTATTGTTGGCGTAGTTGAAAAACCCGATATAATAACCGGTAAATCCATAAAACCCGGAGACTTGATTGTTGGCGTTGAATCTTCCGGCCTTCACACCAACGGTTATTCACTGGCTCGTCGGGTTTTAGGTGAAACACCTGCTGATTTGAACGTCTATTACGAGGAACTGGGCTGCACAGTGGGCGATGCCCTTCTGGAGCCACATCGTTGCTACCATAATGATTTAAAGCCTTACCTTCAACATATCAAGGGCATGGCTCATATTACCGGTGGCGGCCTACCGGGCAATGTGCCAAGGGTGTTGCCTTCAGGGGTTTGTGCCCGCTTTAATACGTCCAGCTGGCATGTGCCGCCTTTATTCGAACTTATTAGACAGCGAGGCGGTGTTGAAAAAGAAGAGATGTTTAAGGTTTTTAATATGGGTATAGGTATGGTAGTTTTTTGTAACCGTGAAGGTGCAGACATTTTGACCGGTAATGTTGCCGGGTCGCAGGTAATCGGTGAAGTGGTTAAGTCCGGCGCCAGTAAAAGGGTAATGCTGGATTGAAATACAAGTCAGGAGGCTGTAAATGCGAGCCATAATAAGTGTTTCGGATAAAACAGGAGTTACCGAGTTTGCCCGGGAGTTGACCGGGCTTGGTTATGAAGTTTTTTCCACCGGAGGGACAAAAAAAATAATTGCCGGTGGAGGGGTTAAGGTAAAGAGTATTTCGGACATAACCGGTTTTGCAGAAATCCTCGAAGGAAGAGTAAAGACGCTGCACCCCATGATTCACGGCGGCCTTCTTGCCCGCAGGGACAAACCGGATCATATGAGCGAATTAAGCGAGAACGGAATAACACCTATCGATCTGGTCGTAGTAAACCTTTCCCCTTTTGTGCAAACGGTTACCCGCCCCGGGGTGAATATGGACGAAGCTCTGGAAAATATCGATGTAGGTGGACCGACTTTAATACGGGCTTCTGCCAAGAACTACCCCGGTGTTATAGTGATTGTTGACCCGGCAGATTACAGCATGGTTCTTGAAAAGCTTAAAAAAGGTAATTTGGCTATGGGCGAACGCAAGCGGTTGGCCCAAAAGGCCTTTCAGCATGTTGCCAGTTACGATACGGCCATCTCCCAGTATTTGAGAAAAGATGATAAAGGCTTTCCGGATGAAATGACCATCGCCCTTTCAAAGCGGCAGGATTTACGCTACGGTGAAAACCCGCACCAGAAGGCAGCATTTTATTCAGAGGCCAGCGTTGCGCCAGCTTTTAACAGCGGCATTACCTTTGCCGAGCAGATCTGGGGTAAAGAGCTTTCTTTCAATAACCTGATTGACGCAGATGCTGCCTGGTCTACGGTTAGTGATTTTAGTGAAACGGCTGTCGCGGTTATCAAGCATACCAATCCTTGCGGCCTGGCTTCCAATCCGGATGTTCTTGAAGCGTATCGCAGGGCATATAAAGGCGATCCGGTAAGTGCATTCGGGGGCATTCTGGCTTTAAACCGGAGGCTTACTGTTGCGGTTAGTGAAGAAATGGCTAATAATTTCTACGAAATAGTTATTGCGCCCGAATATGAAAAGGATGCACTTGACATGCTGATGAAAAAGAAGAACCTCCGTATTCTGCGTGTCAATGCACCTTGTGACGTCAAGCAGAAAACCGCTGCCTCGCTCGATTATCGAAGGGTAAAAGGAGGCTTGCTTGTACAGGAGGCTGATGAGCTGGCAGAAGAAGATGTTGAAATGAAGGTTGTTACCGAGCGTAAGCCAAGCAACACAGAAATGTCCGACTTGAAATTTGCCTGGAGGGCGGTCAAGCATGTTAAATCCAATGCTATAGTACTGGCAAAAAACAAGACAATGCTGGGAATGGGAGCCGGACAACCCAATCGCGTTGTAAGTGTTTTCCTGGCCAAAACCAAGGCCGGATCTGAAGCTTCCGGCAGCGTTATGGCATCGGACGCGATGTTCCCCTTCCCGGACAGTGTGGAACTGGCAGCTGAAGGTGGTGTTACCGCTATTATTCAACCAGGCGGCTCTTTGAGGGACAAGGAATCAATTGATATGGCCAACAAGCATAATATTGCCATGGTATTTACAGGAGTACGCCACTTTTTGCATTAGTACCAATTAACTCAATTACTCAGACACTGCAGCCGGGAAGGGCGTTTTCGCCCTTCCCGGCTTTTGGTATACCCGGCACGGGTGATAACACGGGGGCTGAATACCGCTACAGTCGGGAAAGAAACAGCTGCCGGGCTGGCATCTGTTGGACTTAGCAAAAACTTAACTTGTCTAACCCCTATCATTATGTTATTCTGTTGGCAGGCGAGAAGATGACCACAGAGAAACAAAAAGCTCTGGAATTGGCCGTAGGCCTGATAGAAAAGCAGTTTGGCAAAGGCTCCATAATGAAGCTTGGTGCTGATGCCGTACTCACCAAAGTCGAGGGCGTTCCGACAGGCGCGTTGTCCCTGGACCTGGCTCTTGGAATTGGCGGCATACCCCGTGGCCGCATTACAGAAATATACGGGCCCGAGGGTTCAGGTAAAACAACGCTGGCTCTACATATTATTGCTGAATCACAAAAACGGGGCGGTAATACAGCTTATGTTGACGTAGAGCATGCTCTCGACCCTGTTTATGCCGGTCATATCGGGGTAAACATTGAAGAACTGCTTATTTCTCAGCCTGATAGTGGCGAAGAAGCTCTGGAAATAGCTGAGCGTTTAGTTCAAAGCGGCGCCATCGATACACTGGCAATAGACAGTGTAGCTGCACTGGTGCCGAGGGCTGAGCTTGAAGGGGATATGGGAGATGCCCATGTTGGCCTTCAGGCAAGGTTGATGTCTCAAGCTTTGAGGAAGCTCACCGCAGCTATCGGGCGCTCAGGTACTGCCGTAATCTTCATCAACCAGCTCAGGGAAAAAGTGGGTATTGTTTTTGGCAATCCAGAGGTTACACCCGGAGGCAGAGCCCTTAAGTTTTACAGTTCAGTACGAATAGACTTGAGGCGTACCGAGACCCTTAAACAGGGAAACAGCGCAGTTGGTACACGCATCAAAGCCCGTGTTGTTAAAAATAAGGTAGCCCCTCCATTTAAGAGCGCCGAATTTGATATCATGTTTGCGTCTGGAATTAGCCGGGAAGGCAATATTCTGGATTTGGGCGTAGAAATGGGGATTGTCAAAAAAGCCGGGGCTTTCTTCTCATATGGTGACACTCGCCTGGGGCAAGGCAGGGAAAACTCTCGAGAATTCCTTGTTAAGCATCCTGAAGTTGTTCAGGAAATTGAAAAAGAGGTTAAGGCCTCAGCACTCACAAACTCAGGCGACGGTGAATAGCAATAACGGCTGGCATTTGGGCTGGTCTGGCTAACACAATAAGACATTAAGAGATAATGTGAAGGCTGGGGTGCAAAGCACCTCGGCCTTGCTTTTTTGAGGGTTGTTATGCCATTAGTGACCGGCGTAAAAATGAGTAAAGATAAAACCAGAGCCAGATTATACCTTGATGGTAAGTATGCTTTTACCATTTCACTTGAAGCCATAAGAGAAAACAATCTGGAAACAGGCATTGAAATAGATCAGCACAGGGTTGATAAACTTAAAAAGGAACATCAACAGCTCAGTTGTTTTAACAGCGCCTGTGTTTTACTGGGTTACCGGCCACGCAGTGAAAACGAACTCCGGCAGCGTCTTATCCAAAAAGGTTTTGACTCAGAATCTGTAGAAAATACAATACAAAAGCTTAAAGAAAAGCGTCTTATTGATGATATAAGCTTTTCCAAATTCTGGGCGGACAACCGGGACAATTTCAAGCCTCAAAGTGCCGGACTTACCCGCTGGGAGTTAAAGAAAAAAGGAATAAGCGAGCAGGTTATTGAAGAGGTGTTAGAAGACCAGGATGATTTTTCAGCTGCCTGCCGGGCTGCCCGCTCAAGGGCAATGCGTATGACCGGGCTTGACAGGGAAACTTTTCGCCGCCGCCTGGGCGGTTTTCTTGAGCGCAGGGGCTTTAAATACGGCGTGATAAAGCCAACAATTGAAAAGATGTGGAGAGAATTAAACCAGAATTGTGAATGAGAATGAGTCACATAAACAGAAATATCTGCAACCATTTCTAAGGAAAGGTTAAAAGGAGAAAAAAAATGATTGATGTAGTATTGGTCATAGTTTTTAGTTTCATTATCGGTGTTGTGTTCGGTGCTATGGCCATGTTCTTGAGTAAAGGTATGATGGCTGCACGCCAGGCTACACTGGCTAAAAAAGAAGCAGCACAGATAATTGCCGAAGCCAAAGCAGAGGCCAAGGAGCATTTACGGGAAGCAAAGAAGGAAGCCGAGAAAGAAAAAACGCTGGCAGAGGGTGAAATACGGGAGCGCCGTAGCGAGGTCCAGCGCCAGGAGAACCGGCTGGCACAAAAAGAGGCGACTCTTGAACGGAAACTGGAAGAGGTAGAACGGCGCGAGCAGAGCCTGGATGCCAGAAACAAGAATCTGGAAGAAACTCGACTTGAAATCGAAAAAATAAAGGAAGAGCAACTCAAATACCTGGAACAGGTTTCTCAAATGACTTCTGCTGAAGCCAAAACTGAATTATTTGACCGCATGGAAAAGGAGATGCAGGCTGAAACTGCTCGCAGGCTGCATCAATGGGAAGCAAAAATTAAACTAGAGGCGGATGAAAAAGCGCGCAATATTTTGTCACAGGTAATTCAAAGGTCGGCTTCGGATGTGGTAAGCGAAACAACCGCTACTGCTGTGCCGCTTCCAAACGATGATATGAAAGGACGGCTTATCGGCAGGGAAGGTCGAAACATTAAGGCGCTGGAACAGGCCACAGGCGTTGATCTTATCATTGATGATACCCCGGGAGCAGTGACGTTGTCTTCTTTCGACCCGGTGCGGCGTGAGGTTGCCCGTCATGCGGTCGAGAAGTTAATTATGGACGGACGTATTCACCCTGCCCGGATAGAAGAAGTGGTGAACAAAGCCAGGGAAGAAGTCGATGCTTCAATACTGCAGGCGGGAGAGCAGGCAACCTATCACGTAGGTGTTCAGGGGTTGCACCTTGAGCTGATAAAATTACTGGGCAGGCTCAAGTACCGCACCAGTTACGGACAAAACGTCCTCAATCACAGTATCGAGGTAGCCCAGTTATCGGGTATGATTGCATCTGAGCTTGGAATAAAGGTAATAACGGCTAAAAAAGCGGGACTGTTACATGATATCGGCAAGGCTGTTGACCGGGAAGTGGAGGGGTCCCATGCCCAGATAGGAGCTGACCTGGTAAAGCAGTGGGAGCGCAACCAGGATGTTATCAAAGGTGTAGCAGAACATCATCTTGAAACAGGGGATACCAGCATCTGGGGTTTTATAGTATCGGCTGCAGATGCGATTTCGAGTGCAAGACCTGGAGCCAGGAGAGAGTCGCTTGAGTCTTATTTAAAGCGTTTGACCGCACTCGAAGAGATTGCAGACAGCTTCAAAGGTGTGGAAAAGTCTTATGCTATACAGGCGGGCCGCGAGGTGCGTATTCTGGTTAAACCGGAAGATGTTGATGACCTTTCTGCCATGCGTATGGCGCGTGACATAGTTAAAAAAATTGAAGAAACCCTGGATTATCCGGGCCAAATCCGTATAACAGTAATTCGCGAAACCCGGGCTGTGGATATTGCGAAATAGCTATGAAAATTCTGGTTATTGGTGATATTATTGGCAAGCCCGGCCGCCGGGCAGTAAAGGAGCTGTTGCCGGGCTTGAAAGAAGAGTATGGCCTGGAACTGGTTATAGCCAATGCAGAAAATGTAGCCGGAGGCATTGGGGTTACCCCTGATACTGCCCGGGAACTACTTGAAAGCGGTGCCGGCGTACTTACATCCGGCAATCATATCTGGGCTCATAGGGAAATAATACCTGCGATAGAGTCCATTCCGCTGGTCCGGCCATTAAATTTTCCGCCCGGAGTACCTGGCAGAGGGTATCTGTTGTCGGGGCAGGTGATGGTGGTAAATCTTATAGGCAGGGTATTTATCGGAAACTATGATTGCCCCTTCCGGGCTATGGATGAACTGCTTGCGGGCTTTGAGTCTTTGCCGCCGGTTATTATTATCGATTTCCATGCAGAAGCAACTGCGGAAAAAATGGCGCTGGGGAGGTATCTGGACGGGCGGGTCAGTGCCGTTTTGGGGACCCATACACATGTTGGTACTATAGACCACCAGGTTCTGCCCGGCGGTACAGCCTATGTAAGCGATATTGGTATGACCGGACCGGTAAATTCAGTTATTGGTGACGATGTTGATTCAGTTTTACACCGAATATTGACGCTGATGCCCGGCCGTTTATCTGCAGCTAAAGGGCCGGTAATGTTTACTGCCATAATGATTGACATTGACGTTAGAAGCGGTAAAACCAATTCGATTGAGCGCATTACAAGGTATATTGATTAAATGCCGGGAATCGATTTGCATCTTCATACCAGTGCCTCTGATGGTTGTTTTACCCCGGAAGAGCTGGTCGGAATTGCTGCCAGAAGGGGCCTGAAGGCGATTGCAATTACAGACCATGATACAGTTGCAGGAATAAAGCCTGCACTGGAAGCGGCCAAAAAATACCCGGAGCTAACGGTTATTTCCGGCATTGAATTGAGCACCCATGCTCCAGGCAGTGAATTACACTTGCTGGGCTATTTTATCGATCATCATAACCCCGAACTGGTTTCTGTTTTAAAAAACATGTATTCCGACAGGCAGATCCGGGCCAGGGCAATGGTTGAAAAATTAAATGATCTGGGAATCAACCTTGGCTGGCAGCAGGTTTGCCATATTGCCGGTGACAGCAATGTTGGCAGGCCTCATATTGCACTGGCTCTTATGGAGGCGGGTTATATAAAAAGTTTTGATGAGGCTTTTGAATTGTACCTGGCACAGGGTAAACCGGGTTATGTAGAGCGTTTTAAAATTACACCTGCCGAAGCTGTAGAGCTTGTGTTAAAAAGCGGCGGGCTGCCGGTTATGGCCCATCCGCTCACAGTGGCGGACTATCCGGTTGTTGCGGCTGAGTTAAGCACTGCCGGACTTGAGGGGCTTGAAGTTTATTACAAAGATTTTACCCTGGAAGAAAGGCGCGACCTTTTCGTTTTGTCTCAAAAATTAAACCTTATCGCTACAGGTGGCAGTGACTATCATGGCATTGATGACAGTATCGAGATGTTGCCGGGTGAAGCAGGTGTACCCGAAGCGGTCCTGGATGATTTAATAAAAAGGGCACGGGAAAGAGGCATTACCGGCTTTCCCGGCGAGCGGAATTGAACCTTGTTTGACTGGATTTTTGTTAAGCTTGGAGCGTTTGCATATCTGCTGGGTTCGGTCCCGGCGGCCTATATTGTCGCACGGATGGTGAAGGGAATTGATCTCAGGAAACACGGGAGCGGCAATGTTGGCGCCTCCAATGTTGCCAGATCAATCTCAAAATGGATGGCTGTTCCGGTTTTTACGTTTGATATTGGCAAGGGTTACTTTTTAGTTTGGCTTGCCGGTTTAGCCGGATTGGACCTGTTCTACCAGTTGCTTATTGGCACGCTGGCTGTCATAGGCCACAACTGGCCGGTTTTTTTGAAGTTTAATGGCGGGCGCGGTATAGCTACCAGTTTTGGTGTTGTCCTTTCGGTTTCGCCTCTTCTTGGAATAATTGTTTTTATTATGTCTTATGCTCTGGCACCTTTTAAACAGCTGGCCCTGGGTGTGCTTATAGCTTTTATCTCCCTGCCTTTGTTCAGCTGGTTTCTGCCCGGCATACTTGGAATTGATGATAGCGGCGGTGCAGCTGCCGGTTTTCTGGTTATGCTATTTCTGGTAATTATGCGGCGATTGGTTCAACCAAGGTCAGAAATTGGCCGTGACCTTTCGCTGGCTGAGCTGTTTCTCAACCGTCTTGTTTTTGACCGGGATATTCGTAGCCGGGACGCATGGGTCAACAGGCAGAGTTAGTTGCTTATTCAACCAGGCCTGCAATTTCAGGAAGGACTTTCCCTGCTTTTTGGTGGATCACAACTTCGGCCAGATTGTCCATTGGAGTGGGCGTTAAGTTGATTATTACCAGCCTGGATCCGCTGGATAGGGCGTATTCCGGCATGCTGGCTGCCGGGTAAACTGTTAGTGTAGAGCCTATTACTATAAATAGATCACTTGTTTCAGATTGAAAGATGGCTTCTTTGACTGTAAGAGCAGGCAGAGGCTCTCCAAAAAAAATCACCCCCGGCTTGATAACCCCGTCGCATTCAGGGCATACAGGCACTTCAGTCTTGTCCATAAGGGATTCAACTTCACTCAAGCCGAGTTTAAAAGCGCAATCCATGCAGTGAAAATGCCCCATGTTTCCATGCAGCTCGTAAACATTTTCAGGCGGTGCTCCGGCTTCCTGGTGCAGGTTATCAATATTTTGGGTGATAATGGCTTTTACATGTCCGGAAATACACAGTCGGGCTAAAGCGTGGTGGGCCGGGTTTGGTTTTGTGCCCGATCCCATGGATCGAAGCATCTTCCAGTGCTCTTGTCTGGCCATTTCATCATTTAAGAATCTCTGGTAATCAAACATACCGGCGTCAAACCTGTCCCATATTCCGCCCGGACTCCTGAAATCAGGAACTCCCGACTCAGTGCTTACTCCCGCACCGGTAAAAACCACCGTGTGGCGCGAAGAGCGAATCATGCTGGCAATTTTGGATAATTTACTCTGCATTCTTATATCCTCTACAGGCTAATAGTTCTCCATGCATTATTTTGCTTCGCAGCTGCTGGAAAATATCGGACAAATCAAACACGAAGGTGATTTTCTGCATGCAGATTTACCCAGTTTTACCAGCAGGGCATGGAATTCGTTGTATATGGCGGTGTTTGCCTCTATATTTTGAATGAAAAGCTTCTGGTAGTCGTTATAACCGGTGCCCCAACCGGGAGTCAGCCCCTGACGGTCGATAATGCGGCGGGTATATGCGTCTATAACGAATACAGGTCTGTTGAGGGCATAAAGAAGGATGGAATCAGCAGTCTCGGGGCCAACGCCATAGATATTTAGTAATTGCACTCTTAACGAGGCAGTGTTTATGCTGGCAAGTTCCTCGATTCTTCCGTTGCAGGTTTTGTGCAGCCAGGAAGTTACAGCTTTAAGCTTTTTGGCTTTTGAATTAAAATACCCTGATGGCCGTATAATATAAGCAAGTTGCTCATTATTGATTTCACAAATAGCTTTGACCGACAGGCAATTACGGCATTTAAGGTTGTTGATTGCTTTGTGGGCGTTTTCCCAGGCAGTTGACTGGGTAAGTATGGCTCCTGCGATAACCTCAAAGTTTGTATCGGCCGGCCACCAGCATTGAGGTCCGTAGTGCTCGAGTAGTTTTTCGTACATGGTGTTTAACTTTATTGCGTTTGATTGTTGCAGCATGGCAGCATTATATTATTCTTCAATTGAATCGTACCCCGGGCTGTAAGGCTTGATATCTACAACCGGAGATCCGTCAAGTGCATCAAGCCCTTTGACGGTAATAATGTTACCTTTAACCCGGATTAGCTCCACAAGTTTTAACCCGGCTGGATTGGGCCTGTGCGGCGAGCGCGAGGCAAACAGGCCGACCGTGGGCCGGTTTTTGTCTCCTCTGGGGTGAACATCGGCAACCAGTTTTTTCTTGGCCGGGCGGTGCATCCAGAAAATGACCAGTATGTGTGTAAACTCTTCCAGCCCCCGGGTGTAGGCTGAGTAATGCTCATCCAGAACAATTTCTGATGTTATTTGAGACCAGTCAAAGCTGGCATCTTGTGAATCTTTTACTTCGTTGCGGACTATTCCAATTGGAAGGAAGGTAATCATTTTATCTTTCATGGTATTGGATACACTGCATTATATCAATTAGCTTTTGCAAAGACCAGACGCAGTCATCGTGTAATAAATTTAACCGGGAAACCGGTTTTTTAAAAAGGTGAATTTATAACGCCTGATTATGGTAAAATAGCTGAAACACTTGGTTGAAGCAATTTATGAGTAAAAGCTTAACACTGGTTATACCAACTTATAACGAAAGCTCCAATATAATTCCGCTGGTCGAGAGAATCGAGGCTGCACTTCGCGGTCACGATTATGAAATATTGTTTGTAGACGATGACAGCAGGGATGGCACCGCCGATGTAATTAATAATCTAAAAAACACCCACCCGGTACGGGTTATAGTTCGTCGTGACGAAAAAGGTCTGGCCTCCGCTGTTGTACGGGGCTTCAGTGAAGCTCGTAATGAAGTCCTGGTGGTTATGGATGCCGACCTGCAGCATCCTCCTGATATTATACCCCGCCTGCTGGGCGCTATAGAGGACGGGGCAGATATTTCTATAGCCAGCCGGTACGTGCCCGGTGGAGGGTGTGCCGATTGGAGCGGGGTTAGAAAACTTATCAGCCGCGTGGCTATTTTTATGGCCAGGCTGGTGTTGCCGCCCGCCCGTAAAGTCAAGGATCCCATGAGTGGCTTCTTTGCTTTAAAGCGCAGTGTTCTTGAGCATAAAAACCTTCAGCCCATAGGCTACAAGATACTGCTTGAGGTGCTGGTGCTGGGCTCCTATCGAAAAGTAGTGGAAGTTCCTTTTCAATTTCAGTTAAGGCAACAGGGTGACAGCAAGCTTAATATAAATCAGGAATACGAGTATATGCGCCACCTTTTCAGGCTCTCGCGCCGGAGCGGTGAAATTGCTCGCTTTATTAAGTTTTGTCTGGTGGGTGGAAGTGGTGTACTGGTTAATTTTGGCCTTTTGTGGCTGCTTACCGAGCGTGCGGGTTTGCACTATGCAGTTTCAGCTGTATTTGCCATTGAAACCTCAATCATAACAAACTATCTGCTAAACAATTTCGTTACCTTCAAAGATCGGAGGATGCCGGGGGTAAAAACTTTTATCGGAAACATGGCCAAATTTAATCTGGTCAGCCTGGGGGGGCTGGTAATCAACCTTGCCATTCTTACCTTTTTAACAGAAATTGCCGGATTGTTTTACATGATTTCAAACCTGTTCGGCATTGCCGGGGCTACCCTGTGGAACTTCTTTGTAAACAACTGGTGGACGTGGAAAGATTCAAAGAATTAATTAACTGGTTGAAAAGATGGCAAAACCTGGGCATTGCTGTTATTGTCCTGGTCAGCTTTACACTTCACATGGGGCTTATTATGCGCCCTGCCGAGCCGTTATTTGATGAGGTTCATTATGTAAATGACGCCCGTCACGCGCTCGACACCGGTGCTACTGAGCGTACCGAACATCCTCCTCTCGGCAAACTAACCGTTTTGGGCGGCATGCAGCTTTTCGGCGACAACCCTGTCGGATGGAGATTGCTTGCTATTATAATGGGCACAGGTTCAATCATTTTCTTTTACCTCATATGCCGGCGGCTAAAACTGCCCGAAAGCATTTGCTATCTGGCTACTTTTTTTCTTGCTTTTGAAAACCTGGCCTTTATACAGAACCATATGGCCATGCTGGATGTGTATATGGTTTTCTTCTTGATGATGTCCTTCTGGCTTTATCTGCGGGGTAGTTATTCCTTATCGGCAATTGCGGTTGCACTGAGTGCGCTTGCCAAGCTCAGTGGTGCACTGGCTCTGGTAGTAATCGGTATGCACTGGCTGATCAACCGTTGCCCCCACCCAAAGCGGTTCATTGCTTCTATGACACTGGCCCCAGCAGCTTTTCTTTTATTGTTGCCGGTGCTTGAATACCCTTACTGGGGTCAATTGCTAAATCCGGTAACACGCAGCCTGGAAATGCTGGAGCTAACCGGTTCGATTACCTTTTCAGCGTATGATAACGGTATAGCTTCAAGGCCCTGGGAGTGGGTCCTTTGGCCGACGGGTTTTACTTACTGGTGGACCCCGCGATTTGTGGGGATGCTGAGCCCTACCCTTTGGGTCTTTATTATTCCAACAGTAGTTTATATCACTTACCGGTCATTAAAAGGTGATGATGCCCCCCTGTTTCCATTTGCCTGGTTTATCGGCTTGTACCTGCTATGGATTCCTGCCAGTCTGCTAACCGACCGGGCAAGTTTTATTTTCTATTTTTATCCCGTTATCGGGTCTATAGCGCTGGGCATGGGTATCATATTCGGCAAGCTCATAGATGTTTCCAGGAACCGGATCAGGGGCAAGTTGCGTCTTTTCCTGAAAATTGCTGTACCGGTGTATCTTGCAGGGCATCTGGTTTCTTTTGTAATTATTGCTCCGCCATCAATGTGGTGGTCTGTACCGCTATGTATGCTCATATTCATTTTCAGCTTTTATTATCTCAAACTGGGCCCGTCACCCATCCGGGAAACCGCCGGGCTTGAGGATTTTTCTTCTTCCGGGCAATCAAATGAAGATTTCCCTTCCGGTGCGACTGAAACGAATCTGTAATTCCATAAAAATTTTCTATTCCAGGCTTATCATCCGGCCCGGCGTTGTGTTATTATCATATTATGGAAATAAACACGTTAATTGAAGGCGAAGCCAAAGGCAGGGTCGACCCTGCCTTTTTAGAGAAAGTTGCCGGGTTGGTTTTAATTGCTGAAAACCGGCAGAATAAAGTTGAAGCAGGACTTTTAATCACCGGGAATGATGAGATTAGAAAGCTAAACTTAAATTACCGTGGCATTGACCAGCCTACCGACGTACTGTCCTTTGCCATGAATGACGAGGTGGATTTTGGCGAAGATGGAGATAGCAGGCCTTTTGTTGCTGCGCCTGACGGTGTGGAACACCTGGGTGAAGTTATCATTTCATATCAACGCGCCGTACAGCAGGCACATGAGAATAATCACCCGGTAACTAAAGAGATTGCCATACTGGTTGTTCATGGGATGCTCCATCTGCTGGGCTATGATCATGAGGATGATGCTGAAGCCTGTATAATGGAAGAAAGGGAAGAAATAATACTTAAAGAATTAGGAGAATTAAGTTGAAGGTGCTTGGACTTTCTGGAAGCCCGAGGCGCAAGGGGAATACATCCCTGCTTTTGGAGCATTTAATTCTGGGCGCTTCAAACAGGGGTGCTGAAGTTGAGATAATAAACCTGGTTGACCTGCATATTGGGGGTTGTATGCATTGCGACTCCTGTTTTGAAAGTGGTTTTTGCATATTTAAAGATGATATGAGTATTGTCTACCAGGCACTGGAGGGGGCGGATGTGATAGTACTGGCTTCGCCGCTTCATTTTATGACGGTTACTGCCCATATGAAGCTGGCAATGGATCGATGCCAGGTGTACTGGGCCCGCAAGTATGTAATTGGCTCTCCCCCGCTGGGGGATGATAAAAAACGAAGAGGCATTTTCATCAGCACCGGCGGGCAAAAAGGCAGTATTTTTGACGCAGCTCGAGTTTGTGTAAAAGCGCTCTTTACGAGTCTTGATATTGGTTATCACGATGAGCTTTTATTCTCCGACATAGATGAAAATGGGGCAATACTCAGGCATCCAGGTGCGCTTGCTGCGGCAAGCAGAATGGGCTCCAGGCTTGTCGAAATACAAGGTTAAAAGTACTCTTCATGCATCATTTTCTTAGTCTTTAACATTTGATATGCTATAATTGGGCTTAAATCAACCAGGCTTTATTTATAAACAAACCAGGTGAATAATGGTGCATATACTGCGCAATAAAAATTTGACTACCAGGTTCCAGATTCTTGCTGAAATTGCCGGAAATGGCCCCGTGATACAGCAGAGGGCTATTTCAAGAGAGTTAAAGATTACCCCCCAGGCAGTTTCTGATTATATTTCACAGCTCATCCGGGACGGAATGCTTGTGTTTGAAGGTCGCTCCAAATACCGTCTTACCAGTGAAGCCGTCAACTGGGTAATTTCAGCTTTAAGGGAGCTGGACAGCTATAATACCTCTGTCCAGCGGGCAATTAACAATATTTCTGTTTGTGCCGCTATAGCTGAAGTAGATCTTGAGGCCGGTCAACGAGTTGACCTCAAAATGCAGGATGGTTTGCTGGTTGCGTTTGTGGGTGAAGGCAGGGGAGCAACCGGAATTACTATATCAGGTGCCAGCCAGGGTTTTG
>PUOQ01000126.1 GCA_003552785.1 Dehalococcoidia bacterium | reverse complement strand
TCCCTGCCAGGGCTTTATGAAGTGGGCATTATCCGAAAAGACGGCCTCCAGGTTCCCTGCGAGCTTACCAGTGCGGTTACTCAGTATAAAGGCCAACCGGCCAATGTTATTTACCTGAGGGACATAACCGAACGTAAAAATCTTCAAAAAGCCCTGGCAGACGAAAAGGATAAATTCCAGAGCCTTTTCGAAGAAGCCCCGGCTGCCATCTGGGAGATGGACTATTCCCGGGTCAAGGAGTGTATCGACTCGCTTGGTTCACAGGGTATTACCGGCTTAAAGCAATACTTCGACTCAAACCCCTGCCATGCACTTGATTGCCTGAGACTGGGCCGGATCATCGGGGTCAACAAAGAGGCAGTTTCCCTCTGGGAAGCCGAATCAAGGCAGGATTTATGTTCCGGTATACTCGATCTTCTTTCCAGGCGGCCCACCGGGCTTGCACGTGAGCTGGAAAACATCGTTGCCTTTGCCCGGGGCGATACCGAAGTAACCTATGACATGGCAGACCCCACCTTCAAGGGCAACTGGAAATACCTGCACGTCAAATACTATTTATTGCCGGGTCATGAAGACACCTGGTCCAGAGTGCTGGCATCCTTTACTGATATTACCCGGCAGAAACAGGCCGAGGAGAGGCTTAAGGCTTATCAGGGTTGCCTTGAAGAAATTGTCAGTGATAGAACAGAGCAGTTAAAAAAAGCTGAAAGCAGGCTCAAAGAGCTTCTTAAAATTGAACGGCAGTTGCGCCGGGATATTCAGGACAAGATGGTAGAGAGGATTGAATTCACCCGCGCCCTGGTTCATGAACTTAAAACACCACTGACACCACTGATGGCCTGCAGTGAAGCCCTTTCATCAACATTGACCGATGAACCTCAAACAAGCCTTGCCAGAAATGTCAATATAGGTGCCAGCAGATTATCTAAAAAGGTTGATGACCTTATTGACCTGGCTCGGGGTGAAGTGGGCATCCTGCATTTGAAGTGTCGAAGGATTGATCCGCAAAAGATGCTAAGAGAAGTGTTGGATTATGTCTCTGAAAATGCATCCAGAAAAAACCTGGAAATTAACCTGGATGCACCTCAGGAATTGGAAAAAATTAAGGCCGACAAGGAGCGTCTGATTCAGGTATTGCTAAACCTTCTGGATAATGCTATAAAATATACACCACCACCTGGTAAAATACATATCAAAGCCAGGCAGGAGAACTCCTGGCTGTTTATCGAAGTTTCTGATACCGGAATAGGAATAAGTGAAGAGCAGAGGAAATACCTTTTTCAGCCTTACAAGCGGTTCAGCAGTACAAAAGGAAGGGTTGGCGGCCTGGGGCTGGGGCTGGTTTTATCCAAATTTATTGTGGAAGCTCATGGCGGCAGCATTTTGGTAAATAGTTCGGGGGGGTCAGGCAGCACTTTTATCATCAAGGTGCCAGTTTCGCCATCATCAAGTGCAAGCACCAGCTTATGAAGATACTGGTTATTGAAGACGACGAAATAATTGTTGATACCATAAGGCTGACATTTCAGGTAGGCTGGCCATCTGCAGAAATCGTTTCTGCCGGAATGGGTGAAAAAGGGCTCCAAATGGTTGAGTCTACTGGCCCGGATGCAGTCATCCTTGATCTGGGTTTGCCCGATTTGAATGGTTTTGAAGTTTTAAAGGCCATAAGGTTGTTTTCTGTTGTTCCGGTAGTTGTTTTGACCGTGCAACCCGACGAGAGGAGCCTTATAAAAGCTCTTGAAATGGGAGCCGATGATTACGTAACCAAGCCTTTCCGGCAGATGGAACTGCTTGCCCGGATAAAAAGCGCTATCAGGAGCCGGCATCCAGATGCGATGTGCACCTCGTCCCTTGGACCTTTTGAGTTCGATGTTTCCGGCCGCAGGGTTAATTACAGGGGCAAGCAAATCAATCTGACCAGCACGGAATTCTTAATATTGAGGTATCTTGCCCTGAATAAAGGCAGTGTAGTTTCGCGCGAAAAACTGGCACAGCAGGTATGGGGATCCTGTTATCCGGGGTATGACAAGACTTTACGTGTGTATATTTCGCATCTAAGAAAAAAGATTGAATCCGGCTCCAAACAAAAAGCAATCCTTTCACAGCCCGGGGTAGGTTATTACCTTACAGAAAATATATAACATATTTTTATAAACTACCTTATCACCAGGGCAAATTATAGCGCCGTTTCATTTAAATTGTACTTTCCTAAATAGCTCCATATAGCCTTTTACGTTATTTTATTGATAATGCCCTGTTATGAAATCATAACGTTTTATAGCGGGTTATTTACGCCTTTATTAACACCTTTGCTATATAATCCAGTAGTAAATTCATATGAATATTGCCGAGAAGAAACTTAACCCCGGATTGGTACTGGTTATAAGTGATGACAGTGATGTTATCGATGATATCGAACAGGCTTTTTCCATCTGTATGGAGGAAGCATCGGTAGAATGTACCGGCTATAAACAGGATATTTCAGGCCTTGTAAAAACCTTGAATCCCGGTCTGGTGATAGTAGATTTGGACGGAAGGGATATTGGGGGCTCAAAAATTTTGGGTAAATTAAAGTCAATATTGCCTGTACCGGTAATTACCATTTCATATGCCAGGGATGAAGACACCCTTATCAAGTCTCTGGAAAACGGGTCGGACGGTCATCTGGCCAAGCCTGTACGCCAGCTTGAGTTGATTGCTCATGTGCGTGCGGTTATGAGGAGAGTTCATCTCGGGCGGTTGTTTTCTGAAGCATAGAAACATTCATGTAGCCCATGATAATAATATGTCGACTAATTCAAAAAACTTAAAGCAAAACAAAAGAAGCACCATTGGCTTAAAGGCTTCTACCAAAGAAAAACTGGACATGTTCCGGGCTCCTGGCCAGTGTTATGACGGTTTTATACAGCAGATGATACAGCACTGGGAAGGCAGGTATAAATAATTACGCTAACTGGCTTTTTCAAAATAAGTTTTAAAAGGGGGTGGCGTTTTAGTAAAAATGTAATTTAATAACTTCAGGATTTTCACACAGGCTAAGGTAAATTATTTAAGGAGGAAAATTTAATGCCTGAAAAAGAAAAGGAAACCCAGGACGGGCAGCTTTCCAGGCGGCAGTTCTTGAGGAATGCCGGTATCGTGGTTGGTGGCACAGCTGTTGGTTCTACCTTTATCCTGTCTGGTTGCGGTAACGGTGAAGAAGTAACCAAGACGGTAACGGTTACCAAGACTGTAACAGTAAACGGGGACCCCGTTGTCGACACAGAGCCAGGGGTAGTAACCCTCAATGTAAACAAAAAGGACAACGTCCTGAAGGTAGAACCCGAATGGTCGCTTGTTTTTGTACTGAGGGAGAAACTGGGCCTGACCGGGGCCAAAGTAGGGTGTGACCGGGGTGAATGCGGCAGCTGCACCATCCTTGTAGATGGTAAGGCAGTATATGCATGCATGATGCTGGCCATTGAATGTGAAGGAAAAGAAATAACCACTGTCGAAGGGCTGGCCGATGGTCCCGATCTGCATCCGGTTCAGCAGTTATTCCTCGATAATGCTACCCTTCAGTGTGGCTACTGCACTCCCGGTAACATTATGACCGGTGTAGCCTTGCTTGACAAAAACCCCAGCCCCACCCGGGCGGATGTTCAGGAAGCCCTTGCGGGTAACCTGTGCTGGTGCATTGACTATACCAGGACCATCAATACAATATACAAGGGAGGTCAATAGTAATGGCAGAATCCAGATATTGGTTTCAGCCCGAGCAGATACGGCAATTGCCAATTGATTTTGAATTTGGCGACGATTTACAGGTTGTTGGAAAATATTACGTTCCGGCAGAAGCCCCGTCGATTGTAAGGGGGACCTACAAGTTTCCCTATGACCACTTACCCGGGGCAAAGCTTTTTGCAGCCATATTGGGTTGCCCCCATGCTCATTGCAAGATTCTGAGCATCGATACCAGTGCGGCAGAGGCCCTGGAAGGGGTTGAAGCCGTTATAACGTATGATGAGCATCCCCACTGGGACACCGATGAAGTACTGGTCTGGGGCTGGGAGGTAGCCGCTGTAGCTGCAACGGACCCCTTTATAGCTGAGCGTGCCCTTGATCTTATCGAAGTGGAGTATGATGTACTTCCCTTTATCATTGATCCCGAAGAGGCAATGGAACCTGACGCTGATATAGTCGGCACTTTTCCGGATACAAACATCACTCCTTCAGCGGCTCGGCATACACGTGGTGATATCGAAGAAGGGTTTGCCGAAGCAGATGTTATCATAGAAGTAGAAACCGAGTTTACCCGTCCGCACACCCAGAACACCCTGGAACCGGTTACCGGAATAGCCTGGTGGGAGGGTGAGCATGTTTACGGTTATGACCAGAACCAGAACCCCCACGGGAGCAACCGGACTTATGCGGCCCAGCTGGGTGTCAACCACAGCCGCAGCCATATCCGGGCAACTTCCGGTGCCGGTGGATTTGGTGGTGGCGGTCAAACCAATGAGCCAGTAACATGTGCGTTGCTTTCCAAGAAGGCAGGTAAGCCGGTAGCCATCAGCCGTACCCGCAGGCTGCATTCCATCCGGCGCAGGAATCACTACGTACCCAAACTGTGGAGCAAAATCGGCTGCAAGAGTGATGGGACCATGACGGCGATGCACAATATATGGCATTGCCATGGCGGCTTCAACGCCGCCAGGGGTAATTCCTGGGAGAATATGGACACCACCTATAAGTGCTGGAACATCGTAAACGAAGTTTATGGAGTAGCAACCAATACCGGCTTTGGCGCCGGCCACCGCTGACTGATGCATCCGGATACGGCCCACGCCTTGAGCGTGGCACTGCATAAAATGGCCTATGAACTGGATATGAACCCTCTTGATTTTTACCGCAAGGTTTTCATAGAGGATGATATGGTGCAGTATGACACCGGCCGGCCTCTTACCAATAATGCTTTGAGGGTTTGCCTCGAGAAAGCGGCAGAAGTTATCGGTTATGAAGATAAATGGCATATGCCCGGCGAGAAAACCCTGGACGATGGTCGTTTACATGGAATCGGAATTGCTTCATACTATGACCGGCATGGAACCACCACGCCTGGCTGGGGCATGGTAATTTACATGAATACCGATGGCACCGCCAATTTTGTTACCGGCCAGAGTAACAACCAGAATGGTAGCTGCAGCGTAACCTTCCCGGCACTTATAGCTGAGGCTCTTGGTCTTCCTTTTGATCATGTATATTGCTCTTCTTATGGTACGCCCGACCAGGCTCCTGATGGCAGCGGCCAGTTTGGCAGCCAGGGCGCAACCAAGAACGGCATGGCTGCTTTTAATGCGGCGCTTGATGTACGTCAACAGCTTTTCGATTTTGTAGCCGAGGAGCTGGGAGTAGACCCTGAAAACCTGCATGCCGCCAATGGAGAAATATTCGTAAAGGATGACCCGGGTACCAAGATGACGCACCGTGAAGCCATGGCCCAGATCACCAAACCGATTATCGGGGTCGGAAGAAGTACCGGGGAGATTTTGCGCAGGCCCTTCCAGGGGTATGATATTGGTGAACCCTGTTTCTTCCGCAGTGGTGTAGCAACTGCCTGGGAAATTGCAGTCGACCCGGAAACGGGCGAAGTTGAGTTGCTCGATTTTGTCCATGTCTACGACGCCGGCCGCGTTATTGACCGTTTCCAGAGCGAAGGGCAGCTGTCTTCTGCGCTCTGGTCGCAGTGGTCCAGGGTATTCATGTGGGATATCCATCATGATCCTCAGACCGGTGCGCTTCTTGACCAGACCTTCCTTGATATGAAAGCGGCTACCGCTATGGATATACCCAATGAAGGCGATTTGAACCAGAACGAGTTCCTGGAACTGGTAGATGCCCTGGGCCCGTTTGGCATGCATGGTCTGGGTGAGCCGGGAGTGCATGCATGTGGACAGGCTGCCTTAAACGATGCAATCATCAATGCTACTGGTGTATGGAATTCCATGAGGCCGGTCCAGCCGGACAGGATGCTCAAGTTGTTGGGAAAGGTATAAGGAGGCCAGAAAATGAATAAGATAGAACATGTAAATGCAACTACCATAGATGAGGCGGTTGAAGCCCTGGGCAATGATGCAGCAATAATTGCCGGTGGCACCGATATTCTATGCGGCTTGAAGGGTATGATTTATTCAAGCCCGCCCAGTAAGCTTGTCAATATTAAAAATATTCCCGACCTGGATTATATAGAAGAATCAGGCGGGGTTTTAAGAATTGGTGCTTTAACCACACTCACCGCCATACATGAATCCGATGTGGTTCAATCCAAGTATGCTTCACTTGGCCAGGCGGCGCGGAAGGTGGGTTCAGCCCAGCTGCGCAACATGGGCACCATTGCCGGAAATATCTGCCAGCAAACCCGATGCTGGTACTATAGAGGCGAGCACAATGACTTTGATTGTCTGCGTAAAGGGGGAGCGTTGTGTCATTTAGTTCCCGGTAACAATCGCAAGCACAGTGTTATCTTCGGTGGCACTTCCGGGTGCTTTGCTGCTTGCCCCTCGGACGTGGCCATTCCTCTGGTGGCGCTCGGTGGCACTGTAGTTACGAATCAGAGGGAGATTGCCGCTGAAGACTTCTTTGAAGAAATCGGCAATGCCCTCGACGACAATGAGGTTGTCACCGAAATTCAGATACCCGAACCTGCATCCGGGACCCAGCAGGTTTACCTCAAATGGGCCTGGAGGAAAGCAATTGATTTCCCCGAGGTTAGTGTTGCAACTGCCATAACCGTTGATGGCGGCAGTGTGACCGATGCAAAAATAGTGCTTGGCGGGGTGATGCCAAGGCCGCGCCGTGCCACCGATGCTGAAGATGCATTGATAGGCAATTCTATCAATGAAGCCAGTGCACAGGCTGCCGGTGAAGCTGCGGTCCAGGGGGCAAACCCATTGCCGCACAATGGTTACAAGGTACAACTGACGAAAGTCATGGTTAAAAGGGCT
>PUOQ01000101.1 GCA_003552785.1 Dehalococcoidia bacterium | reverse complement strand
GTAAATATCGACAATCGAAGTGCCGCTCTCAACCTCATCAAGAATCAAACTCAACGCACCCTTCCGGTCCCTTTTTAGCAATAAGTCAAGATATTTTCTGGACAATCCCCTTAATACATCACCTTTTTCAATAAATGATGAGGTCCCGGCTGGGGACTGGACAGCCTCCAAGGAAGAATCAATATACGGCTGCAGTAGCGACTCATCGGTTTCGGAAATTCTTTTTTGCACCACCTTGAAGGTATAATTGATGGTAGAGGTTATGACACTGTCTGGAAAGCCCAGGCCTTTAAACAGTACTTTTAGCCACGCAGCATATTCGCTGAATAAAACCGGTTCTTCATTTTGCAGGGCTTCAGCCAGAAATCTAAGATTGAAACGGGCATCTTCCAGTGCCCTGCTACGGCCTTGCGAGCCATATTTTGACCATATGTGTTTTTCCTCCTGGTACTGCTGCCTAACTGCCTCACGGGCCAGCACGTCCAGGTTGCGAAGAATTAATTTTCCAACAGCTTGACTCATGTATACCTCTCACACGTATTATAATATCTTTCGCGGCTATAGTATATGAAAACAGCTCAGCTATTGAAATGCTTCCCCGCCGGGTTCCTTTATTGGCTATACAATAAGATTATGCACCACTTAACATTACAAAGTCGATTAAATTGATATGCCTCTGGCATAGAAAAATTGCCAGTGGTTTTGATAACCACTGGCAATCAAGGCAGGGTACAACCCTTGCTGCCGGAAAACATCATCCCAACAAACTATTCTTTCTTCTCACCTTCGATCATTTTACCTGTTTTTACCCTGATTTGCTTCGGCCTGGATTCTTCAGCCTTGGGTATGGTGAGGGTAAGCACACCATTTTCAAAAGTTGCATCGGCCTTGTCTGAATTAACCGAAGCCGGCAACCTCACCGAACGGTTGAAGCTTCCATACCGAAGCTCCTTGCAATAATAGCTGGATTCCTTTGACTCTCTCTCTTCTTTGTGTTCTCCCTTAATAGTCAAAATGTTGTCGGTTACCGAAACATCAACCTCATCCGGCTTTACCCCCGGAAGCTCTGCTTTTACAACTACATCTGACTCAGTTTCGAACATATCCAGGGCAACTCCCGAAGAGGCTGCACCGGTTAAACCGGCCCCGGCCGGACGAACAAAGGAATCCTCGAACAGCTTATCCATAGCCTGTCGCAAACTCATCATATCGCGAAACGGCTCGAAACGTGTCAGGTTTGCCATTGATATCACCTCCTTTTACATTTTTTGGACTTGCTTTTTCCGGCAGCTTATGGCTTACTTTGCCTTGACTTTAATTTGCTTGGGTTTTGCTTCTTCAGCCTTTGGAACAGTTACTGTCAAAACACCGTTCTCCTGGCTGGCTTCTATACGACCGGCATCAATAAGAGATGGAAAAGTTATTGTACGGCTCACGTCCCCAAAGCCCAGTTCGGTTATATACCAGCGATAGTTTTTGGCCTCTTCTTTTTCAAGCAAGCTGGGCATACGAGCTTTGAGATTGAGAGTGTTCTGATCTACATTTATTTCTACTTCGTCTGCACTAACCCCCGGCAAGTAGGCCTGAAGGTAAAAAGTTTCGTCCTTTTCATACAGATTAACCGGCATAGACCCAGAAGCTCTACCGGGCATTGAGCCGCCCTCAGGGCTAACAAAGCTCTGCTCGAAAAGCCGATCCATGGCATCTCTTAATGATACAAGGTCTGTAAACGGGTTTACTCTTTGTACTGCCATTGCTTAAAACCTCCTTTTAATTTTTCATATTTTGGCAATGACCAATGCTTTATTTATTATTTTTTAATATGACCGAAATGCCGGCCAGGTTTATGCCTTCTTCTCTAAGTCGTTTTATTTCCCTTATCGTCTCTATATCTCTGTCTGTATAAAGACGTTGACCGCCCGATGTTCGGCACGGAGTCAATAAACCTGCCCTGTCCAGGCGCCGGAGATAATACGCCGACACTCCGGTTAACTTTACCGCTACTGCAGTTGTATATCTGCCTTTCATGACCAGAATACACCACAGCAAATATTCTATGTATAAACTATACTTACAGCATTATTTTAATTATTCTTCCCGTGTTTGTCAAGTATTCTCCCAATATATTTTACAGTTGTTGACACAATACAACTCAACTATTATAATAAAGAGAAAATATGAATCAGTAAAAGGAGTTACAAATGAAACATAGTTCTGGAGTGTATGTCATGCAAGTAGCAGCAATGCTAACCGGGCTCCACCCGCAAACACTGCGTAAATATGAAAAGTTTGGCCTTGTAACTCCAGATCGTATGAATACTCTCAGGCTGTATTCTGAAGAGGATATTGCTTTATGCTGTAAGATACGCCACTTGATGGATGAACTGGGTTTAAATCTTGCCGGTGTAGAGCTTTCTCTCAAGATCCGCCATAAACTCCTGGAGCTTAAAGAGCAGATAGCAGATGATGAACAAGCTAACCGAAAGCAATATTTAACGTTAATAAATGAGATGCTGGAAATGCTTGGAGACCAGTAAATAAACTAAGGGGGTGATGAAGATGATGTGGAAGATAAAGGCATGTCCGAAATGCAAAGGGGACCTGTTTGTTGACTATGACGAAGACGGGATGTTTAACCATTGCCTTCAATGCGGTTATATAGGCAGCATTGATTCAAGCCGCGTTGCTTCCGATGTCCAGTTTGTTCGCAACGGACAAAAAATCACCAGCAAAATTTAATTAATACCAGGGAGGATAAATGGATATACACCGTTTAACTGAAAAGGCAAGGGAGGCCCTTATCCGTGCTCAGGAACTGGCCCGGGAACAAAGCAATACACAGGTTGAGCCTGAACACCTGCTCGCATCCCTTCTTGGCCAGGAAGAGGGTATTGTGCCCAAAATCCTTGAAGGTTTAAACATACCTGCTTATCGTATCGAAACCGATATGATGTCAAGGATTGAAGCCAAGCCAAAAGCCAGCGGCGCGGCTGAAGCCTATATGTCAAATGAACTCAGAAAGGTGCTCGATAGTGCTTACAAAGAAATGGACCGCTTCAAAGATGATTATGTAAGCACAGAGCACCTTTTCCTGGCCATGCTTGAAATACCCGGGCCAGTAAACCAGGCGCTTAAAGAAATGGGAATAAGCCGGGAAAGGGTTTATCAGGTGCTAACATCTATTCGCGGCAGCCAGAGGGTAACCGACCAGAGCCCTGAAGGAAAATTTCAGGCTCTTGAAAAATACGGCCGCGAACTTACCCGGCTTGCCAAACAGGGAAAGCTAGACCCTGTCATTGGTCGTGATGATGAAATACGCCGTGTTGTCCAGGTAATCAGCCGTAGAACGAAAAACAACCCTGTACTGATTGGAGAGCCAGGGGTTGGAAAAACCGCAATCGCTGAAGGTCTGGCCCAACGCATTGTTAAAGGTGACGTCCCTGCCGGGCTGAAAGATAAGCGCATTGTTGCACTAGACATAGGATCCCTGGTTGCCGGAGCAAAATATCGCGGCGAATTCGAAGAAAGGCTGAAAGCTGTTCTCAAAGAAGTACAGGACTCTGATGGCCAGATTATTATGTTTATAGATGAACTACACACAGTCATCGGAGCCGGAGCAGCAGAAGGTGCTATGGACGCTTCAAACATGTTAAAGCCCATGCTTGCCAGAGGCGAATTGCATGCCATAGGAGCGACAACCCTCAATGAATACCGCAAACACATCGAGAAAGACGCTGCTCTCGAGCGCCGTTTTCAGCCTGTATATATTGGCGAGCCCAGCGTCGAAGACACCATATCTATACTTCGAGGCCTCAAGGAGCGCTATGAGGTGCACCACGGGGTAAGAATCCAGGACGGTGCCCTGGTTGGCGCCGCCGTTCTTTCAAACCGGTATATCTCAGACCGATTCTTGCCAGACAAGGCCATAGACCTTATTGACGAAGCCGCTGCAAGGCTGAGAACTGAAATCGATTCCGTGCCTGCAGAGGTGGATGAAGTTGAAAGAAGATTGCGTCAGCTTGAGATTGAGCGAGAGGCACTGAAAAAAGAAAAGGACAAAGCTTCAAAAGAGAGGCTGGCCGATCTTGAACAAGAGGTGGCCGACCTAAAACAGGAAGCCAGCGCTTTAAAAGAACGCTGGCAACAGGAAAAGGAGCAGATAAAAACCTTGAGCTCCATCAAAGAACGCATCGAGCAAACAAAAATGGACATCGAGCGAGCAGAAAGGCAGGCTGATTACGAAAAGGCTGCCAAATTGAAGTATGGAACACTGATCGAGCTCGAAAACGAGTTGAAAGAAAAGGAGCAGGCACTCGCCCGGGGTGAAGGGGAGCACCTTTTGAAGGAAGAGGTAGACGAGCAGGACATTGCTGAAATAGTCAGCCGCTGGACAGGGATACCGGTATCCAATTTAATGGAAGGCGACATTGAAAAACTGCGCCACATGGAAGAACGGCTGCATCATAGAGTTATCGGTCAGGATAAGGCTGTCACAGCGGTTTCGAATGCTGTTCGACGCTCAAGAGCCGGCCTGCAGGACCCCAACCGGCCGCTTGGCAGCTTCATCTTCCTTGGACCAACTGGCGTAGGTAAAACTGAACTGGCTAAAGCCCTCGCCGAGTTCTTGTTTGATGACGAGCGGGCTATGGTAAGGCTCGATATGAGTGAATACATGGAAGAGCATACTGTAGCCCGCCTTATCGGAGCTCCACCGGGATATGTGGGGTATGAGGAAGGTGGACAGCTTACCGAAGCCGTCCATCGCCGCCCCTACTCGGTAATACTTTTTGACGAAATCGAAAAAGCTCACTCCAAGATATTTAACTCCCTGCTACAGTTACTTGACGACGGCCGGCTTACAGATGGCCACGGCAGAACTGTTGATTTTAGAAATACGGTACTCATCATGACGTCCAATATCGGGAGCCAGTATATTGCCGAGCTCAAACCGGGGCAGGAGCAGGAACTGGAGCAACTGATCTCAGAGGCCTTAAAACAAAACTTCAGACCGGAATTCTTGAACCGTGTTGATGAGATAATAACTTTCCACCAGCTATCACAGGAGGATATAGAGCAAATAGTAGAATTGCAGATTAGCTTATTAAAGAGGCGCATTAAAGATAAAGGTATAGATATAGATTTGAGTGATTCCGCCAAAAAGCGTTTGGCTGAGGAAGGTTATGATCCTGTTTACGGTGCAAGGCCTTTAAAGCGAACGATACATAGCCGTATCCTGGATCCGCTTGCTCTCAAGGTTATAGAAGGTAATTTCAAGCCGGGTGACATCATACTGGTTGACTATAATAATGGAGAGTATAATTTCACACAAAATACCGGTAAATAACCCGTAAATACTTTAAACGACAACTTTTTCCCGGTTCAGGCATAAAAACAAAAGTCCCAGATTAATCTGGGACTTTTTTGTGCCAATAATATACAAAAAAAGCCTGAGGCTTTAAGTCCTTTCTGGCGGTGGCCTATTTTCCTCAAGGAGTTGCCCCCTCAGTATCGTCGGCGCTGAGACGTTTCACTTCCGTGTTCGAGATGGGAACGGGTGGGGCCATCTCGCTCTAACCACCAGAAAGGTTTTTAACCTCAGGCTATTTTCACTTTTAAAAGCCTGTTATAAATAAAATATAAGTTTTTTGTTCTCTGCTAATACCAGCCCTGAAACAGGTCAAGCCCTCGACCATTAGTACCACTCAGCTGAACATGTTGCCATGCTTACACCTGTGGCCTATCAAGCAGGTAGTCTACCTGCGGTCTTACCCCCTCCCGAAGGAAGGGTGAGAGATCTAATCTTGGAGCCGGTTTCGCACTTAGATGCTTTCAGTGCTTATCCGAACCAGACTTGGCTACCCAGCAATGCCCTTGGCAGAACAACTGGTACACCATTGGTCTGTCCTTCCCGATCCTCTCGTACTAGGGAAAGGCCTCCTCAAATCTCTGGGCGCCCACCACGGATAGAGACCGACCTGTCTCACGACGGTCTGAACCCAGCTCGCGTGCCGCTTTAACCGGCGAACAGCCGGACCCTTGGGACCTTCTCCAGCCCCAGGATGCGACGAGCCGACATCGAGGTGCCAAACCTTGCCGTCGATGTGAACTCTTGGGCAAGATAAGCCTGTTATCCCCGGGGTAGCTTTTATCCGTTAAGCCACGGCCCTTCCACTCAGAACCGTGGGATCACTTTGCCCGACTTTCGTCCCTGCTCGACTTGTGTGTCTCGCAGTCAAGCTCCCTTATGCCAATGCGCTCTACGGGTGGTTTCCATTCACCCTGAGGGAACCTTTGGGCGCCTCCGTTACTTTTTAGGAGGCGGCCGCCCCAGCCAAACTACCCACCAGACACTGTCCCCCTGCTTGATCAGGGGTTAGAGACTAAACTCTCCAAGGGTGGTATTTCAAGGATGGCTCCACCGAAGCTGGCGCTCCGGCTTCAAAGCCTCCCACCTATCCTACACATGAAAAGTCCAGACTCAGTGCCAAGCTGTAGTAAAGCTCCACGGGGTCTTTTTGTCCTGTGGCGGGTAACCCGCATCTTCACGGGTATTTCAATTTCGCCGAGTCCCTCGTTAAGACAGCGCTCAAGTTGTTACACCATTCGTGCGGGTCGGAACTTACCCGACAAGGGATTTCGCTACCTTAGGACCGTTATAGTTACGGCCGCCGTTCACTGGGGCTTCAGTTCAAGGCTTCGCTTGCGCTAACCTCTCCCCTTAACCTTCCAGCACTGGGCAGGTATCAGCCCCTATACATCAGCTTACGCTTTAGCAGAGACCTGTGTTTTTGTTAAACAGTCACTTGGGCCCATTTAGTGTCACCCTTTGAAAAGGGTACCCCTTCTCCCGAAGTTACGGGGCTAGTTTGCCGAGTTCCTTAACGAAGGTTATCTCGATCACCTTGGGACTATTACCCCCACCTACCAGTGTCGGTTTGCGGTACGGGCGCTGTTGCTTCAACGATAACGAGGTTTTTCTTGACGGTACAGGATCGGCTGAATCGAATCGGGTCTCCCCTCAACTTCCCCCTGCCCTCGGTTATAATATCCGGAGCGGATTTGCCTACCCCGGCATCACCTAAGACAGGGGACACACCATGTCCAATAGGTATGCTCAGCTTACCTTCCGTGTCCCCCCTTTACCTCCACAACAGCGGTGCAGGAATATTGACCTGCTGTCCATCGCCTACGCCTCTCGGCCTCGG
>PUOQ01000003.1 GCA_003552785.1 Dehalococcoidia bacterium | reverse complement strand
TATAACCGACCAGCAGGCCTTTTGACCCGGTTTTAAATCAAGATCATCATGGATAACCACAATCTTTTCAGGGCTGGTTTTGTATTTGGAAATTATTTGATGTACAGCTTTACCGCTCAGGTTCATATAAGTTCGCGGCCTGACAAGCATGACTGTGGACAGGTTTATTTCACCCCAGCCAATAAGGCTGAAACGCTCACGTTTAGCGAGTTTTATACGGTGCTTTTTGGCAAAATAATCAAGCGCCATAAAGCCGATATTGTGACGCGTTTTGTGGTAATCCCGGCCAGGGTTGCCAAGCCCAATGATGATTAATTGTATCGTATTATCACTATGACCCGGTTTGGATAGCGGTTTTAAAAATTTTTTTAAAAACAAGACCTTCTCCAGTTTCCGTCAATGCTTTAAATATTAAACCAGACGTTTTAATACCAGGCCGGAGGGCAGTTTGGGGTGGAAGTATGTAGATTTTCTGGGCATTCTTTCCCCGGCATCGGCAATACTTTTTATCACATCCGGTTTAAGCGGCCGTAAAATAATTGCCAGCTGGTATTCATCATTTTTTACCAATCGCTCAACTTCTTCCCGGTTATGGTTGAAAGCAATATGGGAAAGGTCGGTAATATCGGTAAACCCGAGCAGGCCCTGGAGGATTACATGATCGACTATGCTTACATCAAGCTGTTTGTAAGCATCCGACCAGGAAGAAGACATCATCTGGTTAATTGTTGACTGGTCTTTAACACTGGCGATGCATACCCGATCCTTCTTCGGCCCTAAAACAGCAAGGCATGTATCCTCTGATTTATGCATCAGGCTCTCGATTTCACGCCAGGCATCAGGCCTGTCAAGCTGGATTCTGGTTGTATCAAAGATTTTTTCAATATTTGGCATCAGGTTTTCTATATTTTTTTCGCTGGCCCCCCTGACCAGGCGGTGAGGAGGGAGGTTGATAAGCCCTGGATCTTCAAAATCCACCATTTCCATCATCAAGAAGTTAAAGGGCTCGTCACCGGTAGTCTCACCCGCGAGGGATTCCTGCTGGTGGCGGTGTTTTAAAGCGCTTTCATATCGGTGGTGGCCATCAGCGATGTATAAAGGCTTTTGATCAAACATTGCAGAAAGGGCATCAACCAGTCCAGGTTCGGTTATTATCCATAAATAATGCCAGTCGTTTTCGTACCCCCGGGTAGCCAAAGAAGGTTTGGAGCCGGTCAGGCTGTTTAGTAATGACTTGATGGAGCCATTCTGGTCTTCATACATGGCAAAAACCGGGCTGGTATTGGCTTTGATGGTTTGAAGCAACATCTCCCGGTCACTCCTTGCTTTAGGCAGGGTTCCTTCATGGGGGCGGATGACCCTTTCGCTCCAGTCTTCGATTTTTACCGCTCCAATAATTGTTCTGCGGCGGAACTCTTTACCTTCTAGATAGAAGCAGTGGTCATGGATATAAATTGCAGGCTCGCTGTCCTGCATTAGAATGCCTTCATCAAGCCAATTTTCAAGCGTTTTTAAGGCCTGGGCATACTTGCTGTCGGTTTTTTCCTCTCCTGTTTCATTTTTGGTATATTCTATACGAATGAAGTTATACTCACTTTTTGCATAGTAGGCTTCCTGTTCCGATGGTGATATAACGTCGTAAGGCGGGCAGATTACCTTCGAGTAGTCCTCAACTTTCGAGGGGTTGTATCGAATGCCTTTAAACGGTTTTACCTGTGCCATTTTGGTTAAAGTCCTTTCTGTAAATTATGCTCAAGCGCAATGTATTATCCTGAAGAAATCTTCAAAGACCTTATTCTAACAAAAATCGGTTCAAACTAGCCATGCGATAGAAGTGTTTGGATTGTTTCATCAGGGACTTGGTTGTTTTAATGCCTGCCTAGTAATTCAAGCAGCCCCTGTTCATCAATTTGCCTGATTCCGAGCCGTCTGGCCTTTTCCAGTTTTGATCCGGGCTCAGCACCGGTGACAAGGTAGCTAGTTTTTCGGGTAATGTCGCTTTTGGTAGAGCCGCCCATTTCTTTTATGCGTTTTTCAGCTTCATCCCGGGAGAAGTTATTAAGCTTGCCGGTTATAACAAATTCAAGCCCTGAAAGGGGTTTGGTTTCCTGGCCTTTCTCAACCGGTTGGGAGGGTACTACACCTGCATGATATAACTTTTGTATTATGTGACGGTTGGATTCGTTCTTATAAAAAGCCAGAATGCTGTCGGCAATCTTCGGGCCGATCTCATTGATAGCGGTGAGTTCTTCAGAAGTTGCCGACATCAATCTGTCCAGGGTTTTAAAGTGCCCCGCCAGAAGGGTGGCAGTCTCGATGCCAACATGCTTTATGCCCAGGGCAAAGATCAGGCGTTCAAGGGGTTTTTGCTTGCTGGCCTCAATAGAGTCGAGTATGTTTTTTGCCTTTTTGTCCTTGGTGTTTTCCAGCTTAAAAAGATCTGCTTCAGTTAGATAGTACAGATCTGCAAAGTCTTTTACCAGCCCTTTACCAAACAGGGAAACGCTTAACTGCTCTCCAATGCCCTGAATATCCATAGCGTCCCGAGATGCGAAGTGTTCGATGCGCTGCCGGGCTTGAGCCGGGCAGGTGGCATCCGGGCAGTAATACATAACCTCGCCTTTGGGTTTAACGATATACGAGCCACACTCAGGGCACACCGGTGCCTGTTTTTGAGCATTGAACAATTTCTGCTCCAGTGAAAAAACCTTTGCATCAGCCGGTCTTTTACTAAGAACCGGGCCGACAACCTGAGGTATTACGTCCCCGGCCCGCTGTACAATAACCGTATCGCCTTCTCGAATATCTTTTCTGTTGATATCCTCTTCATTATGCAGGGTAGCCTGTTTAACGGTAACGCCGCCAATTTTTACCTGCTCTAGCAAAGCATAAGGGTTCAAAGTGCCGGTGCGGCCAACGCTTACTTTAATCTCCTTTAGCCTGGTAGTGGCCTGGATAGCCGGGAACTTCCAGGCAACCGCCCAGCGTGGTTCGCGTCCGATGCTGCCCAGCTTTTGCTGTACCTTTATTTGGTTGATTTTAACTACAGCTCCATCCACTTCATAGGGCAGATTTTGCCGTTCTTTGACCCAGTAAGAATGGTAATCTTTGACTTCGTCGATACTTGAGACCCGGCGGTTGTTGGGGTTAATCTTAAATCCCAGATCTTTTAGATATTGCAGGCGTTCCCAGTGACTGGTTGGAAGGGCATCATCCAGTGTGTAACCCAGCATGTAAATATAAATATCAAGCGGCCTTGCGGCAGCCAGACGGGGGTCGAGCTGGCGTAAAGACCCGGCAGCGGCGTTTCGAGGGTTGGCAAACAGGGGCAATCCCTTGCTGGAGCGATAATTGTTAAGGGCCTCGAAACCTTTTTTGGCGATGTAGACTTCACCTCTGACTTCAAAATATGAAGGAGCACCCGGGGGTAGAGTCAATGGTATGCTGCGGATGGTTCGCAGGTTGTGGGTTATATTTTCACCATATAAACCGTCACCGCGGGTTGCTCCGGTAACGAGTTTGCCATTTTCGTAAGTTAATGCAACTGCAATGCCATCCATCTTGAGCTCGCAAACAAAGTCGAATTCATTACTGGCTGCAAGTTTAACAATGCGGTTATACCAGCCTTCAACATCCGATTCATCAAACGCATTCGACAGGGATAACATGGGCACAGGGTGCTTAACCGTGCTGAAGGATTCTAGAGGTGCCGCTCCAACTCGCTGTGTGGGGGAATCAGGGGTAACCAGTTCGGGATGCTCGGCTTCCAGCTTAAGCAGGCGCTGCATGAGGCTGTCATATTCCCCGTCACTTATTTCAGGGCTGTCGAGTACATAATACAAATAATTATGGCGGTTTATTTCAGACCTTAACCGTTCTATTTCTGAAATGATTTCTTCCCTGCTCATAGACAGTCAGTATATCACACTTTTTTTACAGGCCTATTTGAGGTTAAAGGTATAATTCCATACATGGCTGGAATAAAAAACCGGCAGGTACAGACTGACCCGCCGGTTTTTGTACTCAGGCAGAAATATTTAGAGTTTTACAACTTTTACGTTATGTATGCCGGGTATCTGTAAAATTTTCTGGCGTGTCTCCTCGTCCAGTGGCTCATCAAGCGCCATAATCATCAGTGCCGGCCCTCTCGGTTCTATCCGGCTTAAATGCATATGGCTTACGTTTATATCGGCCTGTCCGGTAATGGTGCCCACTGCTCCAATAAGGCCCGGCTGGTCGATATGATCGGCAAAAAGGAAATAACCCCCTGTTGGTACGATGTCAACCCAGAACCCATTAACACATACTATATGCGGTTCGCCGCGAATGATGGTGCCGGAAACAGAAACGGTGCCCTCGGAGGTTTCTACTTCAAGTGTGATGAGGTTGGCAAAATTTTCGCAATCGGTCTCTTTTTCCTCAATCACCTGGACTCCCCGGTTTCTGGCAACTTTATTGGCATTCACCAGGTTCACTCTTTCTTCGCTCAAACGGTCAAAAAGACCGCCCAGTACGATTGCCTTCAATGTGTTGGTGTCGTAGCTGGCAAGCTCGCCCTGGTATTTGATTTTTATTTTACGCATTCGACCTTCGCCCAGGTAGCTGACAAGCTGGCCGGTAAGTTTGGCAACTTTAAGAAAGGGGCCCAATACGTTCATGGCTTCAGATGAAATAAACGGAGCGTTAACAGCATACCTGGCGGGCTGGCCATTGAATACGTCGGCAATTTGCTTGGCGACCTCGGTGGCAGCCAGTGCCTGAGCTTCTACTGTGGAGGCACCCAGATGAGGGGTTACAATTACTTTATCGCTTTTGAATAAAACGTTTTCAGTACATGGTTCTACAGGGAAAACATCAACTGCAGCACCGGCAATTACACCCTCGTTTACAGCTTCAAACAGGGCTTCTTCGTCGATAAGACCGCCCCGGGCAGTATTGATAATTCTTACATTTGGTTTCATGCTGGAGAGCTGTGCTTTTGAAATCATATTACGTGTTGTATCGGTAAGCGGGGTATGCAATGTAATGAAGTCTGCTTCGCGGTAAAGCTCGTCCAGTGAAACGATATCGGCATGCAGTTGACGTGCGCGCTCTTCGGAGACAAATGGATCATAGGCTATGATTTTCATTTCAAGCCCACGAGCCCTGCGGGCAACTTCACTGCCGATATTTCCCAGGCCAATAATACCCAGTATTTTATCTTTAACTTCAGTCCCCATGAAGCTGGAGCGTTTCCACTGGCATGCTTTAAGAGAGTTATTGGCCTGTGGAATATGTCGTGCCAGCGCCATCATCAAGGCGATAGTATGCTCGGCGGCTGAGACGGTGTTGCCGGTAGGGGAGTTGACAACAATTATACCTTTTTCTGTAGCGGCTTCTACGTCGATATTGTCAACACCGACGCCCGCACGGCCAATGACACATAGCTTGCTGGCTGCTTCGAGTACGGATGAGGTGACACGGGTTTGAGAGCGTACGACCAGGCCTTCATAATTGTCTATTATTTTTATCAGTTCTTCTTCGGACAGGCCGGTTTTTACTTCAACATCGGCAACTTTCTTAATAATATCTATGCCCTGTTCGGCAATCGGATCAGCAACGAGAACCTTCATAAATTATGCTCCTTTAAAACCAGCCCTGGGCAAGGCTTCTTTCAGCGCATCCATTACTGCATTGATATCATTTTCTTCAACCCAGCCAAGATGACCGATGCGGAATATTTTACCCTCCATTGACATCTGGCCGCCTCCCAGAACGATATCGTACTCTTCGCGCATTATTTTGGTAAGAAGCTTACCATCAAGTCCATCGGTTGCGCTTACCGCAGTCACTGTATTGGAAGCATATCTCTCGTCGGCAAACAGACTGAGCCCCAGGTTTTTAACACCCTGGCGTGCCATTTCGGCTAGTTGGTGATGGCGGTTGATTATATTGGGCATGCCTTCTTCAAGCATCATTTTCAGTGCTACCGATAGAGCAAACACCACCGATACAGTCGGAGTCCATGGTGTCTGGCCTTTTTCGGCAGACTTTTTGGCTTTGCCGAAATCCCAGTAAAAACGGGGCATTCTGGCCTCTTCAAAAGCTTCCCATGCTTTAGGGCTAACGCTAATCATGGTAAGTCCGGGTGGTACCATCCAGCCTTTCTGGGAGCCGGTGACAGCCACATCCAGGCCCCATTCATCCACGGGCAGTTTTATTGAGCCCATAGAAGAGATAGCATCTACCAGCAGGAGTTTACCCGATTCTTTGACCACCCTGCTTATTGATTCAAGGTCGTTGGTGACACCGGTCGATGTTTCGTTGTGGGTAACGAGAACTGCTTTTACATCCGGGTTGGCCTCAAGGGCGTCTTTAACAGGCTGTATTTCAGCAGCTTTACCCCATTCGAACTTGAGATCGATAACTTCGGCACCGTAGGCTCTGGCAATGTTGGCAAAACGGTCTCCAAAAACGCCAATTGAAACCGAGAGGACCTTGTCACCCGGAGAAAGGGTATTTACTATCGCTGCCTCCATTCCGCCGGTGCCGGATCCGGATAGTACAAGGACATCGTTTTCCGTCTGGAAAATGGTTTTTAAATCACTGGTTATGTCTTTAAGAAATTGGGCAAATTGTGGCCCGCGATGATTAACCATTTGCCATCCCATGGCCTCTAAAACTTCGGGAGGGCAGGGTGTCGGGCCGGGAATACGTAAGTTACTCATTTGATTCTCCTTTATATGGCTTGGCTGGTATTATATCTTAAAATCGGGGCGTAATTAAAGTTCATATACATTTAACATAACGACGTTTGCCGACCTTTATTATATTTCCGGGCTTAAGTGGATAATTCATATCGGTTACATTTTGGCCGTCAACCTCAACTGCGCCCTGGCTTATTAAACGCTTGGCTTCGGTTCGACTTTTGGCCAGGCCTGCCAGGGCGATAAAATCTTTGAGGGTTGGCTCCTTTGTGTTTAAAGGGTGTTCATTTATTTCATCCGGCAGTTCTCTTTTCTGTACGGTTTGCCGGAAGTGAGCTTCGGCATCAAGCGCGGCTTTATTGTCATATAAATATTCTACTATTTGAAGAGCCAGCTTCTTTTTGAGCTGCATAGGATTTACGTTTTCATCATTCAGTGCCAGGCCCATATCCATAAGTTCCTTGTGGCTGATGTCTGTTAATAGTTCGTAATAGCTAATTAGCAATTCATCTGGAATGCTCATTATTTTCCCGAACATTTCTTCAGGAAGGTCTGCTACTCCGATATAATTGCCCAGGCTCTTGCTCATCTTTTTTACGCCGTCAGTTCCGATTAAAAGCGGTGTCGTCAGGATATTCTGGGGTTTCATGCCGATCATTTGCTGGAGCTCACGGCCCACCAGGAGGTTGAACTTCTGGTCGGTTCCGCCGAATTCAACATCTGCTTCGATGGCTACTGAATCGTAAGCCTGCAAAAGCGGATACAGAAATTCGGTTATCGAAATAGGCTGATTCTGCTGGTAACGCTGATTGAAATCCTCCCTGGCGAGCATTTGAGCCAGGGTGAATTTGCTGGTCAACTGGATAACATCGGCGAGGTTAAAACCGGCAAACCATTCACTTTGCCAGCGCACTTCTGTTTTGGACTCATCGACAATTTTAAAAAACTGTTCCATGTAAGTCTGGGCATTTGCTTTAACTGCGTCCGCTGAAAGCATGGGCCGGGTTACCGTTTGACCGCTCGGATCTCCAATTTGGGCTGTCCAGTCTCCGACAATCAATACTACTTGATGGCCCAGGTCCTGAAACTGTCTGAGTTTTCTCAGGCCGACTACATGCCCCAGGTGGATATCGGGAAAGCTGGGATCAAAACCTTCTTTCAGGCGCAGCCTGTCACCTGCAAGAAGCCTGTCTTTTAAGTCTTCCTCGACAATAACCTCTGCCACACCTCGCTTTAAGAGGTATTCGACCTGCTCCGGGCTTGCTCCCTTCATTTGGATATAACTTTCCTTTCAAGTATTTGGCGGATTGCTTCTATATCTTTAACAATCTGCTCTTTCAACTCGATTTCAGAGTTAAATTTCAATTCATCCCTTATACGTTCAATAAATTCAATGCTGAGGGTTTTGCCATAAACATTGTTGTTGAAATCAAGCAGGTGGACCTCGATTTGCTGCCGGCCGCCGCCGAAAGTCGGGCCAATGCCTATATTGGTAGCAGAAAACAGAGGCTGATCGTTTAGATAGGCCATTGTTGCGTAGATGCCATTCGGTGGCAATGCAAAACCCGGATCAATCTGTATATTGGCAGTGGGAAAGCCCAGCTTTTTTCCCAGGCCTCTTCCGGTGATTACATTTCCAGAAAGGCTGTAGTATCTTCCAAGCTGAGCACTGGCTTTGTTAATGTTACCTTCAGTAATAGCCTGCCTTATAGTGGTGGATGAGACTATTTCTCCATCCATTTTTACTGGAGGTACAATTTCGACACCAAAACCCATTTCTCTGCCAAGTGTTTGCATCTTTTTTAAAGTGCCTTCGCGGTTGTGCCCCATCGCAAAATCGAAACCCAGCACCAATCCCTGCATATTAAGATAATCCTGCATCATACGGCAAAAGTCTCTGGCGCTGGTATGGGCCAATCGTGACGAAAACTCAAGATGAATTATAAAATCGACTCCCCATTCCTTTATAAGAAGATCCTTTTCCTTTATGCCGGCAAGCATCGGTGGTGCCTGGTGTTTGCCCAGCTGGCTCAGTGGATGGTTTTTAAAGGTTATTACCCCGCTCTGGCATCCCTCTTCATGGGCTCTGGATACCAGCTGGCTTAAGAGCTTCTGGTGGCCCAGGTGAATACCATCAAAGACGCCTATGGTAAGCAGTGTATTTTCGCGGGGGGCGAGGCTTAAAAATTCCTCTTCTAATGACATAAAATAACGATCTTTTACGATTTATTACATATATTGTATATTGCCCGGTTTTCGTTTATATATTACCTTAACAAAAACTTAAAAGTAAACATGCCGGGGTGCTAACACATCATACGGAAAAGGCTGTCAAGTAGGATTTGCTTATCTATTTTAGTTGTGTTATACTTTCTGTTTGCTAATATGCCTCTAGAAATGTATCAGTTTTCAACTGTTTTTATTTTATTCCCCCGCATACGTGCGTCCATTTGTTCTTGAGTTCTATTTCTCAATTTAGCTAAGGAGTTGATATGGTAGCCGAAACGGCAATGTCTGTGAAAAACCAGACGAATTCAAGAAAGGTTTACACTAAGCTACCCCAGGTACTGGATGTACCGAATCTTGTGGAAGTTCAGCTTAATTCGTTTACCGCTTTCATGGAATACGGGATTAAAGAGCTCTTAAAAGAGCTTTCTCCCATTCTTGATTTTACCGGTAACCGTCTGGAGTTGAGCTTTGTGGGTTACGAATTTCGTGAGCCCAGACTAAGTGAAGCTGATTGCTATCAGCGGGATCAGACCTATTCCATGCCACTTTATGTGAAAGCCCGGTTGCTTGTTAAAACTACCGGGGAGATCAAGGAACCCTTCGACTTGTTTTTCGGGGATGTGCCGTTGATGACGGACAAGGGCACCTTCATCACCAGTGGTACCGAGAGAGTTATAATCAGTCAGCTGATACGCTCACCCGGTGCTTATTTTATGGCCGAGGAAGATTTAGTCAGCGGTAGATTGTTGTGCCGAGCCAATTTGATTCCAAGCCGTGGTGCCTGGCTTGAATTCGATACCAGTAATCGCGATGTGGTATCAGTCAAGATTGATAACCGGCGAAAACTACCCGTAACCACATTGCTCCGTGCTATTGGTTATGGCACTAATGAAGAATTGTTACAGCTTTTCAGTGCTGAAGACAGTGCTTCTGAGCGGCAGTTTATGCAGGCGACTATCGACAAAGACCCCAGTGTTCACGATGAGAATTCTGCATTGCTGGATATTTACCGCAAGTTGCGCCCTGGTGATCCGCTTAATCTGGATAATGCCAGAAAAATGATTAACGATATGTTTTTTGATCCTCAGTATTATGATCTGGGGGTAGTAGGGCGTTATAAAGTTAACCAGAGGCTGAACTTGCCCAATGATGACATAATGAAAAACCGCGCCCTCAGCAAGGAAGACCTGGTTGAGATCGTACGTCGCATAATAATGGTTAATAACGGTTTGGACAAGGCCGATGATATCGACCATCTGGGCAATCGAAGGGTGCGCACCGTTGGTGAACTGATACAGAACCAGTTTCGTATCGGCCTGGTTCGCCTTGAAAGAGTAGCCAAGGAGCGGATGAGTATAATTGCTGCCGATGTGGTTACTCCTACTGCATTGATAAATATCCGCCCTGTTGTTTCAGCTGTACGGGAATTTTTTAGCAGCTCTCAACTCTCGCAGTTTATGGATCAGACTAATCCGCTGGCCGAGATTACTCATAAACGCCGCCTTTCAGCCATGGGTCCGGGTGGATTATCCCGTGACAGGGCCGGGTTTGACGTCAGAGATGTTCATTATTCTCATTACGGGCGTATTTGCCCCATTGAAACCCCTGAGGGTCCCAATATTGGTCTTATTGGGTCACTTGCTACTTATGCGCGTATTAATCCTTATGGATTTATTGAAACCCCGTACCGCCGGGTGTATAAAGACCTTGATGTTGATGATGGCCGCTTGCCGGGAAGGAAGCTTTGGAACCAGGTAGTTGATGAAAACGGAAATGTACTGGCTGAAGCCGGTGAAATCATCGCAAAGAAGCATATTAATGCGTTTAAAAAGGCAAAATTGGAAAAAATTGAAGTTGTCCCCTTTGCTTCAAATGAAATTACTTATCTCACAGCAGACGAAGAAGAGAGAAACACTGTTGCCCAGGCAAACACTTTGATTGATGAAAATGGACAGTTTACAGGCAACAGGATTGAAGCCCGCATTGAAGACCGCTATGTGTTTGTAGCTCCGGATAAAGTCGACTACATGGATGTTTCCACCAAGCAGATATTCAGTGTTTCCACCGGGTTGATTCCTTTCCTTGAACATAACGATGCCAATCGCGCTCTGATGGGAGCCAATATGCAGCGTCAGGCGGTTCCTCTATTAAGGCCCGAGGCTCCTCTGGTAGCTACCGGGATGGAGCGGGAAACAGCTCTAAACAGCGGCCAGGTTCACTTCAGCTCTTGTGAAGGAGTTGTTGATCAGGTTACAAGTTCTGAGATAGTTATAAATAGCGATGATGGTTCGGAACACCGGTTTCCATTACTCAAGTTTATACGCACCAATCAGGGCACATGCATTAATCAGAGACCGGTTGTCAGCAAGGGTGAAAGGGTGGTGAAAGGGCAGGTTATAGCCGACAGTTCTTCTACCGATAATGGTGAATTGGCTCTGGGGCAGAATGTTGTTTGTGCTTTTATGAGCTGGGGCGGCTACAATTATGAAGATGCAATAATTGTAAGTGACCGGCTGGTTGAAGATGATAAATTTACTTCCGTTCATGTTTTTAAGCATGAAGTGGAAGCACGTGAAACAAAGTTAGGCCCCGAGGATATAACCCGGGATATACCCAATGTTGGCGAGGAAAGTTTAAGGGAGCTTGATGAGGAAGGCATAATTCGAATCGGGGCTGAAGTTGGCCCCGGCGATATACTCGTAGGAAAAATTACGCCAAAGGGAGAAACCGAGCTTTCAGCTGAAGAAAAGCTGCTCCGTGCCATTTTTGGCGAGAAAGCCCGCGAAGTAAAGGACACTTCGCTTCGGGTGCCCCATGGAGAATGGGGGAAGGTCATCAATGTGAAAGTATTTTCACGCGACGATGGCGATGACCTGCCTGTCAGGGTAAACAAATGGGTGCAGGTCTGGGTCGCCCAAAAACGGAAAGTGTCGGTTGGTGACAAACTTGCCGGGCGGCACGGTAACAAGGGTGTGATATCCATTCTTGCTCCCAAAGAAGATATGCCGGTATTACCCGACGGCACTCCGGTTGATATTGTACTTAATCCCATCGGGGTGCCCTCAAGAATGAATATAGGCCAGATACTGGAAACACATCTGGGCCTGGCCGGTTGGACACTGGGCTTTAAAGTCCTTACTCCGGTTTTTGACGGAGCCAATGAAACAGCGATTGAGGACTCTCTGGCCAGGGAATGGCTGGCAAGAAGGTCCCGGGCTGTTATTTATTCGCAAAAAGGGGAAGTAAGTTCAATCGACTATAAAAAGGTAAACGGCTGGCTTTCCGATATGGGGCATGATGCAGACAAGGTTTGGTCCGATGTGTATCCCGGCGCAGCCAGGGATGTAAGCCAGCGAATCTGGCTGTCCGACCAGGGGGTAGATGCCGGCAAATTGACAGAAGAAGAAATTGATAAAACAATCCAGGAGATTTCTGTTGACCGAAATATACCGTCCCCGGTAAGTGGCAAGGTCATTCTTCGCGATGGACGCAGTGGTGAACCTTTCGAGATGCCGGTGACCGTTGGTAGTATATATATGCTCAAGCTGATTCATCTGGTTGAAGACAAGGTCCATGCACGTTCTACAGGTCCATATTCACTTATCAGCCAGCAACCACTCGGAGGAAAGGCCCAGTTTGGTGGCCAGCGGTTCGGTGAAATGGAAGTGTGGGCGCTTGAGGCCTATGGCGCAGCCTATAATCTTCAGGAAATGCTTACCATAAAATCTGATGATGTCACCGGTCGCACCAAGACCTATGAGGCAATAATCAAGGGAGATGACATATTGCCCCCCGGCGTTCCGGAATCATTTAAGGTCCTGGTAAAGGAATTACAGAGTTTAGGCCTGGCAGTTGAGGTTATAAATCAGGAGGAACGTGTTATTGAGGCCGACAAGGTGCGAGAAGTAGGTGAAGAGGAACCCGATGCTGAAGTTGTAGAAAGCGCACCCTTTACCATTGTCGAGCCCAATTCTGTTATTGAATCATCGGGCTTTACCCTTGAAGAAGGCGGAAGCCCTGTAGAACAGGATAAAGAGAAAGATCAGGAGTAAGTAGTTGGAAGTAAACGATTTTGATGCTGTACGAATTTCACTGGCTTCACCTGACCAGATACTGGGATGGTCTTATGGTGAAGTAACCAAGCCGGAAACAATTAACTACCGCACGCTCAAACCGGAAAGAGACGGCCTATTTTGTGAGCGCATTTTTGGCCCGACAAAAGATTTTGAGTGTTCTTGTGGCAAGTATAAGCGCATAAGGTACAAGGGTATAATATGCGACAAATGTCAGGTTGAGATTGCCAAGTCCAAGGTAAGAAGAGAGAGAATGGGCCATATTGAGCTGGCAGGTCCGGTGAGCCATATCTGGTTCGCACGTGGAATACCCAGCCGTATTGGCTTACTGCTCGACCTTTCAACCCGCAATCTGGAAAGGGTGATTTACTTCTCTCACTTTTTGATAACCTCGATAGATGAGGCAGCCAGGGAAGAAGCTTTAAAAAATCTGGAAACAGAAGCTCATGAAGCCTTTAGCAGGAAAAGAGAAGAATTTGATGCAAAGGTTAAAGATGCTGAAAACGCTGGTGCCAGCGTTGAGGAAATCAACCGCATGCGATCCGATTTTGACATGGAAAAGGGCGAAATTGAAGAAAATTTCATTGGCAAGATCAATCGTGTTAAGGAGTTAAAAGCAGGTCAATTGCTTACTGATAACCAGCATCATGAGCTTTTACTTGACTGTGGAGAAGCTTTTGAGGCTGGTATGGGTGCTGAGGCAATATTAAAATTACTAAAAAGCATCGATCTTGATAAATTGCGCAATTCACTGATTGATGAAATGCAGTCGACGAGTTCAGCTCAGCGGCGCAAAAAAGCCAGCAAACGGCTTCAGCTTGTTGAAGCCTTCAGGCGTAGCGGTAATCGTCCGGAATGGATGGTATTGACTGTGCTGCCGATTTTACCACCCGAGCTGAGGCCGATGGTGCAACTTGATGGAGGCCGTTTTGCCACCAGTGACTTGAACGACCTTTATCGCAGGGTTATAAACCGCAATAACCGTTTGCGTCATCTTATGGATATTGGCGCACCCGAGATTATTATCCGCAATGAGAAACGCATGCTGCAGGAAGCGGTGGATTCACTTATCGATAATGGCAGACGGGGTCGTACTGTTGCTGTGAGTGGTGACCATAAGGCAAAATCCCTTTCAGATATTTTAAGGGGCAAGCAAGGGCGGTTCCGCCAGAATTTGCTTGGTAAGCGGGTTGATTATTCCGGACGCTCTGTAATCGTAGTCGGGCCCAACCTTAAACTTCACCAATGTGGTTTGCCGCGGCGCATGGCGCTTGAATTGTTTAATCCTTTTGTTATACATAAGTTGGTTCTGGAGGGGCTGGCTTCCAATATTAAAAGCGCCCGGCGCCTGGTAGATAAAGCTACCCCTGAAGTTTTTGATGCGCTTGAGGAGGTGGTAAAAGACCATCCGGTGCTACTCAACCGGGCACCGACCCTTCACAGGCTGAGTATCCAGGCGTTTGAACCGGTTTTAATTGATGGTAGCGCTATACAGATTCATCCTTTGGTTTGTGCTGCGTTTAACGCCGATTTTGACGGTGACCAGATGGCGGTACATGTACCTCTCTCCAAAGCAGCCATTAAGGAAGCCAGGAAAGCCATGCTCAGTATATACAACATGTTGCTGCCCAGCTGTGGGGAGCCGGTTGTTACGCCAACCCTGGATATGGTTTTTGGGGTTTACTATCTGACTTCAATCCATGATTCAACCAACGGGGCTGAGTTGCCCTATTTCGGGTCCTTTCAAACAGCATTGATGGCTTATGAGATGAAGTCTATCGGCCTCCGGGAAAGAATCAAGGTTCGTTCGGACAAAGGCGAAGTTATCGAAACAAGCATTGGCAGGATATTGTTTAATGCTGTATTGCCCGATAATTTTACTTATTGCAATCAACTGGTTGACAAGTCAACCCTGAAAAAAGTAATCGCTGATTGCTACAATTTGCTTGGCAACAACATAGAAATGGCTGCAGTTCTTGATGGGCTAAAGGATCTGGGCTTCAAGTATGCTACTCAATCCGGTATAACCATATCCATGGGTGATATCCAGACACCGCCGAATAAGGCAGAGGTTCTGGTTGAAGCAGAAGAAAAAACTGCAGTCACCGATGGGCAATATCTTAGAGGGTTAATAACCGAAGATGAGCGCTACAACAATATAATAGAAGCCTGGATGGAAGCTACAGATAAGATCACCCAGGACCTGGCGAAATCCCTCAACCGCAACGGTAGTATCTACATGATGAGCACCTCAGGTGCTAAAGGTAATATATCACAGATACGGCAGATGGCAGGTATAAGAGGGCTTATGACCAATCCTTCAGGTCGTATTATTGACTTTCCGATCAAATCAAGCTTAAAAGAAGGCTTGAGCACACTGGAATACTTCATTTCTACCCACGGTGCTCGCAAGGGTTTGGCAGATACAGCCCTTCGAACTTCTGGCTCCGGTTATCTCACAAGGCGCCTGGTGGACGTCACACAGGACGTGATTGTATCGGAGTATGATTGTGAAACATTGAATGGAATTTGGGTCGAGGATAGCAAGGAAAAAGGCCTTCTGCCACCTTTCGGGGAACGTATTACGGGACGAACTGCTGCAGAAGATATAAATCATCCCGAATCCGGGAAGCTTATCGTAGAGCGCAATCAGGAAATAGATGAAAAGCTGGCAGCGGAAGTAGTTGAAGCCGGTATTGACCGGGCATTTATCCGCAGCACTATGAGCTGTGAAGCGTCTTCCGGTGTTTGCCGGTTATGCTACGGGAGAGACCTTGCATCAGGAAAGCTGGTTGAGCTTTCAATTGCTGTTGGTATTCTGGCTGCTCAGAGTATAGGTGAGCCCGGTACACAGCTGACTCTGAGGACCTTCCACACCGGTGGTGTAGTAGGTCTTGATATTACTACCGGCTTGCCGCGTGTCGAAGAGTTATTTGAAGCTCGAAATCCGAAGGCACAGGCTACAATCAGTGAAATAGATGGCAGGGTGGAAATAATTGATGATGAAAACGGCAGGTTAATAAAGGTAATCAGTACGGAAACCTTTTCCGACGAGTATTCATTGCCTGAAGGCTGGCGCTGGCTGGTTGAGGAAGGCCAGGAGGTGGAACCAAGCATGCCTCTGGCTGCACCGGAAGGAGAAGACTTTGATACCTCTTCACTTGTTTCGTATGCACCTCTGGCAAGAGTGGCCGGCAGAGCATCCTTTGCAGGTGAAAAGTTATATATAACTTTTGAAGGCAGTGACGAAAGGGAATATCCCGTTCCTGCAGCAACCCATATAAGGGTGGAAGATGGCCAGGAAGTTAGCGCAGGCCAGCAGTTGACGGACGGTTCTATAAACCCGCAGGATATACTGGGAATACTTGGAAAAGAAGCTGTTCAGCGATATATAGTTGATGAAGTTCAGAAAGTGTATTGCTCTCAGGGCGTACACATTAATGACCGGCATATTGAGGTTATTGTGCGCCAGATGCTGTCCAGGGTTCGGATTGATTCCCCCGGGGACACCCGTTTTACTTCAAGGGAGCTTTCTGCTCGTTCGACATACGAAGAGGAGAACGCCAGAGTGCTGGCCGAGGGTGGCGAGCCTGCTACTGCTTATTCGGTTTTGATGGGAATAACCCGGGCCAGTTTGAGCACAGATTCCTGGCTGGCAGCGGCCAGCTTCCAGGAAACGACCCGGGTCCTTACCGAGGCTTCCATATTTGGCAAGATGGACCGCCTGGTAGGCCTCAAGGAAAATGTAATTATTGGCAAGCTTATTCCAGCACGTTGCCAGTCATGCAAAGATGAACTTGAAGCCGAAAGACAGGCTGCGCTGGCAGATGCCGGCCAGCATGAATCAGTTGCTGCCGGAGCAATGCCAGGGCAAGCCTATCAAGAGGCCGTCGGGCAAAATGCCGGGATTGAAATTGAGGATAAGCAATCAGGCGGTGAATCTGAAACACATGAAGACAAACAGGAAGAGTAGTACTGAGAAAGATTTGTTATTTTGAAAAAAAGAATACGGTTGCCGGACACTGGCAACCGTATTCTTTTGTAAAGATCCTGGTATAAGATTGTGGTGGGCACATGGCAGGAAAAACAGGGAAACAAGCCCTTTATACTTTAGCATAGATTCCTAAAACAACTGCTCAAAAAGAGATAAAAACTTTTCAGTTTTGGTGGCACACCAAGAGCGATGGCGTTTATGGCCCTTCTTTATATACTGCTGCCACATGTATCTGCCGGTTTGAAACACGCTGTGTTATAATTGGGGCTGAAATAAAATGAGTACCGACCGAATTATTTCTGGCAAAGCTTTAGAGGATGATGCCCCGGTAGATTTGAGCCTGAGACCGAGGCAGATTTCTGATTTCATTGGCCAGCAAAAACTTAAAGACAATTTGCAGATAGCGATTTCTGCAGCCAGAGGCCGTAGCGAGTCTTTAGATCACGCTCTTTTTTATGGGCCTCCCGGCCTGGGGAAAACTACCCTTGCACATATTGTGGCAGTGGAGATGGGCGTAAACATCCGGGTAACTTCGGGTCCGGCTATCGAAAGGGCGGGCGATCTGGCGGCGCTATTAACCAATCTGCAGAGTCACGACGTACTTTTCATAGATGAAATCCACCGCCTGAACCGGGCAGTAGAAGAGGTGCTTTACCCGGCTATGGAGGACAGGTCTCTGGATCTGGTTATTGGTAAAGGTCCAGGCGCAAGGAGTTTGCGTTTGAGTTTGCCCGAATTTACCCTTATTGGTGCAACTACACGCTTTGCCCAATTGAGCTCTCCTTTAAGGGGCAGATTTGGAGTGGTCTACAGGCTGGATTATTATGATGAAAATGCTCTGGCTATTATAATCAAACGCTCTGCAAAAATCATCGGGGTAAAAATAGAAGAAGAAGCCCTTCTGGCACTGGCACGACGTGCTCGTGGCACTCCCAGGGTAGCCAACCGTTTGCTCAGGCGGGTGAGGGATTATGCCCAGGTAAAGGCCGATGGGATCATTACATCTAAAGTAGCCGGGTTGTCATTAAAACAGCTGGAAGTTGATGATCTTGGACTGGATGAAATAGATCACCGCCTTCTTTATACTATAATCGACAAGTTCAATGGTGGACCTGTTGGGCTGGAAACACTGGCAGCTGCAATCAGTGAAGAATCGGATACCATAATGGATGTGTATGAACCTTATTTACTTCAATTAGGTTTTATCGAAAGAACACCACGTGGTCGCACTGCAACACCGCGCTCATATCAGCATTTGGGGCTTGAATATAAAAGGGGTGATGCAGCTCAAACCAGTCTCTTTAATGATAACCCGTAATGATTGATTCAATCATTCTTCATGTATGTTGTGCTCATTGTTCTGCCTTCACTGTTAACTTTTGGAGGTGGCAGGGCTACATGGTAAGTGCATACTGGTATAACCCTAATATTCAACCGCGAAAAGAACATGATAAGAGGTTGGAAGCAACCAGGAAACTATTGTCTGATTACGGAGTTGTTTTTTGGGAGAGCAGGGAATATGAACCTGATAAACACGCCCGGGCAGTAAGAGAAAACCAGGCTGATCGCTGCCGGCTTTGTTTCCAGTTGCGCCTGGAAGAAACTGCCGAAAAAGCCCTGAATCAGGGTTTTAAGGCTTTTACCTCAACTTTACTCATTAGTCCTCACCAGGAGCATGACAGCCTGTTATCCATCGGCCATGAAATCGCTGAAAGAACCGGCTTGACGTTTTTATATTCTGATTTAAGGCGTCGTTATAGCGATTCCCGTGTACTTACCAGGAATATGCAACTTTACCGGCAATATTATTGCGGGTGTGTATTTAGCCGCAGGGAAAGGGGCGAACCAGGCTGATGCGCTACCATATTCGCTTGATGCGCCAGGAAGATGCCATACAAATGGCCGAAATTTCTCTCGAGGCTTTTCCATGTACGCAGGTGCCGACCAATTATCAAAGGGAATTTCGCAACCCTCTTGCGCATTATATAGTGGCATTTGATTCTTCCGAAGGAGAAAATGACACTGTTTCGAATTTACCCCGTTACATGGTTGGCTACGCTGGTTTCTGGCTTATAGCTGGAGAGGCCCACATTGTTGATATTGCCGTTAGAAACGCTTATAAAAGCCGGGGAATTGGCGAGTTGCTGCTAATATCGCTTATTGGTCTGGCTCTGGCTTTAAACGCTTCTCAGGCAACTCTGGAAGTCCGAGCTTCCAATCATATAGCGTGCAGTTTGTACAGGAAGTATGGTTTTTCAGTTCAGGGCGTGCGCAAACGCTACTACCTTGATAATAATGAAGATGCAGTGATAATGACTGTAAATGATATCAGTTCGAAAATTTATAAGAGTTTTTTTGAAAAGCTCAAGCAAGAACACTCTGCCCGGTGGGGGTTCAAGCTGTATCCACTGGCACGCTAAGAATGCTTTTGTTAATCCTCATCATCTTTATTAAATTTTCGCTTAAGCTTTTCCACCTGTTGCAGCCGTTCAAATTCTGCATCGTCAAGAGGGCGACAGGTGTTGAGGGTTTTACCGTCCAGTTCAATGTAGAACATTTGCCGGCACTTCCAGCACTTATAAGGTCCATCATAGGTTTGCTCAACAACAGAAAAGCGTCCCTCAGCTTCGCACTCCGGACAGGTAATGGTAACTAACATTTAAATTCCTCCAGGTCACATGATTTTAGTATTGCTAAACAGCCAGTTGGCTAGAAGGCCGGCAATAAAAGGCATAAAAAATGTACATGCCAAACGAATAGCCGCAAATCTCCAGCCCATTATGCCAATCTCAAGCGGCAGCCTGGCAAAAGCCCAGAGCGACCAGGCGGTTACAAAGGCGACCATTGTACCTATACCGGCGCCGCTTTTGTAAATGGCCGCTGCGATGGGTAAACTTGTAACCGGGCCACCGGGCATGAAACCGCCGGCAACTGTACCGATAACAACGCCCCTCCAGCCGGATTCATCGCCAACCCATCTATTGATCAATTCCTGGGGCAGCAGGTGCTGAATGGCACCTGCAATAATAAAGGCAAATATCAACAGAGGCAGCACTCCAAGCAGTATATCGCCTGCAGATTTTAAGGCCAGAATATGCTCACCGGCACCTCTGTAGTAAGCTATCGCCAGTAACACAAAAGCAATAACAGCCATTACAATAGTCGGTATCAGCATTTTTGGCAGTCTCCTCTCATTCTCTGCCATAAAACCTCCGGATGGTTATCGCAATAATAAGTATAAGGCAAAGGTAATCTTAACAGTAATAACTCAGCATTAGCAAATGAAAATCGCCTGAAACCAGAGCTTTTCACGAGCTTTTTAGATTTTATAAGAGGGGCTGAATTACAATAATTGCTTCACTGGATTTACGGTTTCTTTACAAGCAGGCATATGTTTTTTGAGAAGTGCTTAACCGGAAAACGGTATGATGCTTCAGGAAATGAAGCAATTATTGTGAAACCGGCTTTTTTGGCAAATCTTTCAGTCTGTGCATAGCTTGCAAGATAATAATACCGCTTCAAGACCCTGTTACCGCTTCGCCAGGGGACAAACAGCTCTTTTGGCTTGAACCAGAAACCGGGTTGCCACCGGTTCCACATTGTTATAAACGCTTCACCGCCGGGTTTTAACACCCGGAACAGTTCTCGGAAAGCATCACAAATTTCGGCCGGTCCTTTCATGTGGTGAAAGGCAGCTACTGCAATTGCCCAGTCGAAAGTATTTTCATCATACGGCAAATTTCTGATGTTGCCGGCAGTAAGTTCAGGGGAAAAATCAAACTTTTCAGCATACCTGTCGGCCTGTTCGAGCATGCCATGAGAAAAATCTATGCCATATAGTTTAAATTTATCCTTAAAGGGTAGGAAATCTGCACCATGTCCGCAACCCAGGTTAAGCAGGTGGCCTTTTTGCCAGCGGCAGGCAAGAGCGCCAAGCTCTGTTTTAAAGCGAGTCCAGTGAAAACGATTGTACCAGTTGGGGGCAATTTCATCAAAGACCTGTGCTAAATCAGGTTCATATTTTTTCCTGTCCATGTGCATTTGTTGACCTCATAAAAAATTGCTAGACTTATAAACAGAGAAACAGATGTTACATAATACTATCAGAAAACAGTCAAGAACAATATCAGGGGTTACTCCTGTGGCTGTGATGACCCAGCCTCAATCCTGCCCCGGTAATTGTGTCTACTGTCCCACGTATTCAAATATTCCTCAGAGTTACACGCCGCAATCTCCAGCAGTACTGAGGGGCATAGATTGTGATTACGATCCGGTAAAACAAGTGCAAAAGCGCCTGAATATGCTGCAAAAAATGGGCCATCCAACAGACAAGGTAGAGCTTATTATCATGGGAGGGACTTTTCTTTCTGCCCCTCAAGAATATCAGTATAGATTTATCAAGGGCTGTTTTGATGGACTGAACGATCAAGTTGCCAGTGATTTAGAGCAGGCCAAGGCGCTAAATGAGAATTCCGTGCATCGTTGTACCGGGCTTTGCATTGAGACAAGACCTGATTTCTGCTCCAGCGAAGATATTAGCCGGATGGTGGAACTGGGAACGACGCGGGTCGAAATTGGGGTTCAGGCAACCGATGATGACATATACAGGTTAACAAAGCGGGGTCATAATGTAAACGATGTAGTATTTACAACCCGTGCTTTGAAAACAAGCGGTTTAAAAGTCCATTATCACTGGATGCCCAATCTTCCCGGAGCAACTCCGGATAAGGACCTGGAAATGTTTGGCCAGCTATTTTCTGATGAGCGCTTCAGGCCGGACGGTTTAAAAATATATCCTACCATGGTGGTTGAAGGCACAGAACTTGAAAAATGGTACAAGCAGGGCCATTACACTCCCTATGATGTGGATACACTGGTGGATCTGGTCGCACGGATGAAAGCGTTAGTGCCTGATTATGTGAGGATTTCCAGGGTGTTAAGAGATATTCCTGCAGTTTACATTACCGGCGGGCCCCGGGATTCTTTGCGGGAAATAGTGCAAAAGCGAATGGCTGAAAGAGGTGAAAAGTGCACTTGTATTCGTTGCCGCGAATATGGCCATCGCCTTAAACAGGGCTATAAGCCAGGAAAGCCAGCCTTGAACCGGTTAGATTATAAAGCATCCGGTGGTCATGAAATTTTTCTTTCATTTGAGGATGAAGAAAGGACCCTGTTTGGAATTTTACGCTTGCGTATTCAAGAAAAAAGCCTTCCTGGTTTTGGTAAAGAACCAGAAGCAACTACGGCTATTGTCAGAGAGTTACATGTATATGGCCCTGAAATTTCTCTGGGTGAAAGAGAGCAACTTGCTGCCCAGCATAAAGGTCTTGGGAGGCAGTTGCTGGCTGAAGCGGAGCGCATTGCCGGCCGGGAATTCAATGCACGGGAACTATATATAATAAGCGGTGTCGGTGCCCGACCTTATTACAGGCTTTCAGGTTATACGCTCAGAAAGGGGTATATGTTCAAGTCTGTTTAAACGGTATTTGCAGGAATCTTGATCTATTTATTCCCCGCTCCAGTTCTGCATTAACTCTTTAATTTTCTGCGCCAGCTTGGGGTTAGAGCGAAGGCGTTGTACGAAAACAGGGCAGCCCTCAACAAGTGTATTCTGGGCAGCGGCGGCCATGCTTGAAATTAGTTGCTGGTTGGCCATTTCAGCCTGGGTAGAACTATCGAGATTGGCAGCTTCCATCTGGCGGCGGATGTCTTCAGCTGTAAAACGCATTGGGGTAGCGCAAGCTTTGTACCAGGGGCAATCACTGCATTGTACAATTCCGCTGGCTTCGTCCAAAATGTCTCCCATAAATTTCACATCCCTTCAACTTAGTATGCTCTGTAGTCTGGTTTCTATATCGGTTGCGTTGCGGAAAGCCCCGATAACCACGTCTTGAATTATACCATTTTTATCAATAAATATTGTAACCGGAATTCCACGGATGCCATATTGTTCGGCAACTTTTCTGTTATTGTCTGTCAGGACTGTGAAGTCAAAACCATTCCCATCTATGTAGTTTTTGATACTGGTATTTGAATCTCCAATGTTTATGGCAAGCATTGCCAGGTTGTTATTGCCGCTTCCATAATCATCGTGGATTTGCTGTAAATATGGCATCTCATCCAAACAATAAGGGCAACTGAGCGCCCAGAAATTAAGTACAACCGGTTGACCTTTGAGCCCCGACAGGGTCCGGGGTTCTCCATCAAGGGATTGAAGCTCAAAATCCGGGGCCTTGTTGCCGGCTTTAATATCTGGTGCTACGGACTGGCAGGCGCCAAGCACGGCAACCAGAAAAAATGTGCATGCAAACATTAATATTTTCTTTACCATTTTAAACTGCCTCTTTGGAATTAATTAGTAATATAACCATTCAAGGTTCCCGGTGAGAATCAAAATTCCGATGGCAACAAGTACCATGCCACTAATAATATAAACTACTCTGGTATATTTTTTCATTGCCCGGACCACCGGGAACAAAGTTGAAAATGCCAGCCCTAAAATCAAAAATGGAATTCCCAGGCCAATAGAGTAAACTGCGAGAAGGTAAGCTCCCTGCAGGGCAGTAGCCGAACTAAAAGCCAGCATTAGAATTCCACCGAGGATCGGGCTGAGGCAGGGTGTCCACGCCAGGGCAAAACTGCCACCGATAAGAGCCGGGCGAAGGTAGTTATTTCCGGTTCCAATACGAAGCGAGAGCCGCTTTTCATAATTTAATGCTGGAATTTTCAGGGCAAGAAGCATCAGGGCACCCAAAACAACCAGTACGACACCGGAAACAATTCTTACCGGCATTGAGCCAGGCCCAATAGAAAACCCGGCCAGCCCAACCAGTGCCCCTGCAAGGGTGAATAGAAGGCCAAACCCGGCAACGAAGCTCAATGATGCAAAAAGTAGCTTTTTCCTATCATAGTTGCCCGTTTCTAGCAGGCCCGGCCCGGCAAGGCTCGCCAGGTACACTGGAACCAGTGGCAGAATGCATGGGGAAAGAAAAGAAGCAAGCCCTGCACCCAGAGCAGTCCAAAATGACAGGCCTTCCATTAATCAATCCGGTTTGTGTTAAAGCAGGTTGTCAACTTTAGACTTAAGCGAGCTTTCCGGTACGGCTCCGACAATAGTATCGGCAACTGCTCCATTTTTAAACAAAAGAAGAGTGGGAATTGACATAACCTGGTACTGAGATGCCATTTTGGGATTTTCGTCCACATTCAGTTTGCAGAATTTGACTTTACCTTCGTATTCTTTTGCCAGTTTTTCAATGACGGGTGCAACCATCCGGCAGGGGCCGCACCAGGGTGCCCACATATCTACCAGCACCGGTGTGTTTGATTTGATTACCTCTTCATTAAAACTGGAGTCTGTTATCTCTTTTACCATTGAGCTCTCCTTTGAAATAAACTTGTTACAATCCTAAAACTTATAAGTTTTTGTGTCAAGAAAAACCTGTCCAATACCTGCTCGGATGGTATATTGTATATAAACTGAGTTGGGGCAGCCTGGTTTGTTTCAAGTTAGATTCGTTAAAATTGTTGTAATTAAATGCCTGTGTTATAATGAGCCTAAATTTTGTTAATAAATAAGAGGCTATAATAGTGGCAGTAAAACAAACGAAGAAGAAGACAGAGAAGGCCAAGGCTTTTGAAACTAAAGAGGAGGCACAGAACCATTATGAAATGGTAATTGTGCTAAGGCCAGGGGACACCGATTCCGATAATGAGCAGGTCGTTGAAGGCATAACGAAGCTTATCGAAAGCCTTGGCGGGAGTTTGAAAAAGGTAGAGCCGTGGGGCAAAAAGAAGCTGGCCTATAAGATCGCGCATCTGGGTGAAGCATACTATGCTTTAATTCACTTCAGTATTGGCTCAAGAAGAACAAGAGAACTGGAAAATAAATTAAGGCTGAATGAGAGAGTACTGCGGCACATGCTGATTGTTGACGAGAGCTAGGCTGAAGGAGAAGTTATTATGGTTAGCCTGAACAAAGTGATGATTATTGGCAATGTGGGTAATGACCCTGAGATGCGTTTTATTGCCAACGGTAATCCGGTTACTTCATTTAGAGTGGCCACCAATCGTTTTTACAACACTCCCGACGGAGAGCGCAAGCAGGAAACTGACTGGTTCAGCGTGGTAACCTGGAACAAGCTCGCAGAACAATGCAACCAGTTTTTGGCAAAGGGAAGGCTTGTATATGTAGAAGGCAGGTTGCATAACCGGACGTGGGAAAGCCAGGACGGGCAAAAACGCACCAAGACTGAAGTCATTGCTTCCAGGGTTACTTTTTTAGACCGGCAGTCGCAATCAGGAAGTGATGAGAGGTCTGAGTATAGCGAATCCGATGAACTTTCCCCGGATGATATACCATTTAGTTAAAACTCGCTTTCCCTTTGAGCAGGGAAAAGAATTCAATATTTAAGGAGAGGATGTATACCTGTGGCAAGAGAACAAACCACAAAACCCAAAGGTAGAGCAGGTGGCAGGTGGGGAGGCCCCAAGTTTGCTGCCCGAAGAAAAGTATGTACTTTTTGCGCTAATAAAGGCACCCGTATTGATTACAAGGACGTAGGCTTGCTTGGACGCTATCTCACCGACAGGGCAAAAATTTTACCCAGAAGACGGACCGGAAATTGCGCGCGGCATCAGCGGGCACTGGCAACTGCCATTAAAAGGGCCCGTTATTTAGCTTTGCTACCATATGCTGCCGATCATATTTATGAGATGGGCACTACATACGAGATAGGCAGGCCTCAATTCCGGCGTGAAGCAACCAGGCCAGCACCGGCTGAAGCTGCAAAAACCACAAAACAGGCTGAGGCAGCAACAACCTCTGCTGTGGTGAACCAGCAAGGCGCTGAGGTGAACGCTGAAAGCGTGGCTGAGAAGGCAGCAACTAAACAGGAAACCGTTGATGCTTCAGAAGATAAGAAGAATACTCAAGAAACAGGTGAAGCACCTGAAATACAGGCAAAGCAAGAAAGTGGCGAAGCAACAAGCGACAAACAGGAAGGTCAGGCTTAGCCTGTTAGATTTAGGAGTTTAGATTGCCAAAAAGAACATATCAACCAAAAAAAATACCCAGAAAGCGTGAGCATGGCTTCCTGGCACGTATGAGCACCCGTGGCGGAAGAGCAGTTTTAAAAGCACGGCGGCTTAAAGGCAGAAAACGACTTGTCGTTGTATAAACCGGGTTGTTCTAGCAGTATATATACTGGATAGAACAACCTTTACGACTTTATGAGTCTCAAATGGGAATAAAAGGGCTGGAGTGCCTGAAGAGAGCAGGTGAGTTTTCAAAGGTTCAGCGGCAGGGTTTTAGGCAAAAAACCCACGGGTTAACCCTTAAAGCAGCTCCTAATAATCTTGAGCTTTGCCGGTGGGGTTTTATTGTAAGCCGCAAAGTGGGTACTGCAGTAACCAGGAACAGAATAAGGCGAGTATTAAAGGAAATCGTGTGTCAGGT
>PUOQ01000009.1 GCA_003552785.1 Dehalococcoidia bacterium | reverse complement strand
TGATGTATTAAGGGGATTGTCCAGAAAATATCTTGACTTATTGCTAAAAAGGGACCGGAAGGGTGCGTTGAGTTTGATTCTTGATGAGGTTGAGAGCGGCACTTCGATTGTCGATATTTACCTGAAGGTGTTTCAACCGGTGCAAAGGGAGGTAGGGCGCTTGTGGCAAAACGGCATGCTGAGCGTGGCTGAAGAGCACTACTGTACAGCAGCGACTCAAGTGATAATGTCTCAACTGTATCCAAAAATATTTTCCACTCCCGGAAATGGCTGCAGGCTGCTTTCTGCCTCAGTCAGCGAGGAGCTTCATGAAATGGGAATTCGTATGGTTACTGACCTTTTCACTCTTGATGGCTGGGATGCCTATTACCTGGGAGCAAATACACCAGGCAAATCTATAGTCGAGGTGGCAAGCGAATGGTCTCCAGATGTTGTGGCAATTTCAGTTACCATGACCTTTCACGTAAACAAGGCTGCCGAGATTATTAAGCAATTGAGACAGGTCGTCAGGGGCAAGGTGCCAGGAATTATTGTGGGCGGCCTGCCATTCAATATTGCCACCAGTCTCTGGAAAAAACTGGGCGCAGATGGATACGCCGGTGACGGCCGTCAGGCGGTAATAATCGCCAGGCAGCTGGCGGAAGGGTGCGGGCAGTAGTGGAGGAACCCGGAGCTGTTTTTTTGTGCGACATCAGAGGCCATGTACTCAGGGTGGTTCATGATGGTTTTGGTATGGCTGAAAAAGTTGTAACAGGGCAGGACCTCGGTAAGTTTATGGCCAGGGATTCCTCAAAAACTTTCAGAAGGTTTTTAAAAACCGTAGCCAGTAAAGGCACAGCTTTCAGGTCAGAGGTTAGATGTAATGACCGTGAGTTGTGTATTGGCCTGAGCCTGAGTGGTTTCAAAACCGGAGAAGGTATTATTATCGTCGCGGTTAAAGCCATGCCCGAAGGCGAATTCAGCCTTCTTTATGAAGAAATCAGTTCCCTCAATAACGAATTGGTTAATACAAAGCGGGAGCTGGCCAGAAAAAACGCCGAGCTTGACAGACTTGCTTCCACAGATGGCCTGACCCAATTAGCTAACCGCAGAGTGATTTCAGAGAAAGCTCTGGAACACTTCAAGCTTGCCAGGCGTTATGGCATTGTCTTCAGCCTTATCATGGCCGACATCGACCATTTTAAAAAGGTTAATGATCAATACGGCCATGTTACCGGTGATGCAGTGCTCAGGCAGGTGGGCAGTATTATTTCCGGAGTTATACGGGATACAGACCACGCCGGCCGCTACGGGGGCGAAGAGATCCTTATAGTACTGGCCAATACAGGTCTGGATGAAGCCTGCAGGGTGGCCGAACGTATCAGGCGGGATATAAAAGCCCGGCTTTTTACTACTGAAAATGAAAAGCAGTTTGGTGTCACTGTAAGCATGGGTGTTGCTGAGTATAACGGGGAAGGCGAACTTAAAAACCTGATTGAAAGGGCTGACAGGGCTCTTTACAGGGCAAAGGATGCCGGCCGCAACCGGGTTGAAGTTTAGCATATAATAAACTGCCTCAAGGGCATTTTAATTAATATAGCCCTGCCTGCGACAGTGTATACATTTGCCTGTTGACAGCCTTACCTGCTAAAGTTTAGTATTCCTTTTTTCGAGAAATATGCATGAATCATTATCAAAGTTGGAACCTTCGTAACCTTAACCCGGTCCTGGTAATCCTTGCAATTAACATCCTGGTGTTTGTTATTGGTAACTTGGCAGATATTTTAAACTTTAATCTGTTTGGTTACCTTGCCCTGTATAGCTGGCCATTTTTTATTGAGAGGCCCTGGGGCATTATTACCAGTGTGTTTACCCACGTCCAGTTATTCCACCTGATAGCCAACATGATTACGTTGTATTTCTTTGGTAATTTTTTACTGAAAATGGTCGGATCAAGGTATTTTATTTCGTTGTATCTAATAGGTGGGCTGGTGGGAAGTGTATTTTTTGTTGCCCTCTCCCCGATTTTCAGGGAAGCAATTGTGCCGGCTGTGGGTGCTTCAGGAGCGGTGTTTGCCCTTGGTGGGGCGCTGGCAATACTGGCACCTCAAATAAAAGTTTTTATATTTCCCATTCCGGCACCGCTACCGCTGTGGGTAGCTGTGCTGGGCGGGTTTGTAATCTTGTCCTTTATGCCAATGGTTGCCTGGGATGCCCATCTGGGCGGTTTGGTTGTTGGCCTTGCTGGCGGCTGGCTCTTTAAACGGAACCGGCGTTATTATTTTTAACTGTTGTCTTCCAGGCTTTCTTTTAAAAGCTTTATGTCCCGGTGTAACTTTGCCTGGGTTCGCCATAGAATAAAAATATAAGCCAGAAGCCCGGACCAGATGACTATAAAGGCTGCCAGCATGTATCCTGCGTTTTCCATTATCCGTTCCTTTCCATTATATTTTCTTTTAACCGTTTTACTTCGGCTTCATCCAGTTTCATAAGAGTCCTTTCTGATAGCAGATAGATATACAGAAAATTAAATGCAAACAGGCAGACAAGCAGAGTTGCCATCATAGGTGCTACCAGGCCTTCTGTAAATATGGTCAAGGGTGGATGCTGGGTGCGCCACAGGGTAACCGACAAAAAAACAAGAGGTACGTTTAAGAAGCCGATGATGCCTACTACACCTGCAAAGCGGGCCTGTTTCTCCTCTTCGCTGATGTAGCCCCGGACTATGAAATAGGCTACATAAATAAACCATAAAATAAGAGACGTTGTAAGCCTGGGCTCCCATATCCACCATACTCCCCAGGTGGGTTGGGCCCATATTGAGCCGGTGATAAGCATCAGGGATATAAACACCAGGCCGATTTCGGCAGATGAACTGGCCAGATAGTCCCAGAAAGGCTTCCTTTTGAACAGATACATAATGCTACCGATAAACACTATGAAAAAAGCCATAAATGCAATCCATGCCAGAGGTACATGGTAGTAGAAGATGCGTTGCACAACACCCATGTCTCTTTCTGTTGGCACGAATACAAGAACCATGTAAAACGAGGCCAGTATCAGGCCGGCTGAAAGAAAGAATAATATTTTACGTTTCATTATTACCTCCGGGTCTGCCCCGTTTATTACTCTTCAATTATAAAGCAAAAGACCAGATAAGATGCAACAAAAAAGATTACAAAAAAGGCGGCAATAATGCCAAGCCAGTCTGTAATTGCGCTAAACCCTTTACCTTCCAGAATTAGAAGGGAAGCGTTAACTGCTGCAATAATAACAGGCGTAACTATAGGAAAGAAAAGAACGGGCAAAATCAGTTCCCTGGCCCGGGTATTAACAGCCATGGCTGAAAAAAGGGTGCCTACGGCAGCAAAGCCCAGGGTTGCCATCAGGGTTACCAGAATAAATTCAAAGCTAAAAAGCCACAGATTAAAGAGCAGGCTAAAAACCGGGATTACAACCAGTTGAATCAGCAGAATAAAAAACAGATTACCGGCAAACTTGCCAAGGTAAATTGCCTCCCGGCTAATAGGGGATACCATAAGGCCTTCAATGCAGTCTTCTTCCTTTTCCATCATAAATGAACGGTTGAGGCTCAAAATGCCCGAAAAAGCAAAAGTAGCCCATAAAATACCGGGCGCTACGGTTTTTACAGCCCTTTCATCGCCACCAAAGGCAAAGTTAAAAATTACTATTACCAGAATAGCAAAAACCACAATTGAGGTTAGCACTTCGCGGGTGCGGATTTCTGTCAGTATATCTTTGGTGGCAATTATAAAAGCGGCCCTTAATTCTTTCACATCGCCTCCAGGCTAAGACTGTAGGCCTGGTGCAGCTCGCTAAACGAACCCTTGTTTTCCGGGCAATAAGCGATTTTACCCCGGGATAGAACGGCAACGCGGCTTGAAGTAGCAAATCCTCTCTCCAGGCTGTGATGGGTAAAAACAATAGTGCGGTCTTCTTCTTTCAACAACTGCCACAGAGTATCCAGTGCTTTAATATCCAGACCGGATTCGGGTTCATCCAGCAGTACGATTCCGGGGCGGTGAAGAAGTGCGCGTGCTATAGCCAGGCGTTGCTGCATTCCTCTGGAAAACGTAGAAACTTTATCATGCATCCGGGCTTTTAAATTGAGGCGTTCCAACAGTTCTTTAATGCGCTGGCTTCGATTGTCAATATTATAAAGGCGGCCGTAGAAAGCGAGATTGTCGTAAGCAGTCAGGTTCAGGTAAAGGAAGCTTCGGTGGCTGACTATTCCCAGGTCGCGGCGAACTGTTTCAGACTCAAGGGCTATATTTCGCCCGTTGAAAAAAACCTCTCCATTTGAAGGTTTCATCACTGTTGAGAGAATTTTTAACAGGGTGGTTTTACCGGCACCATTATGACCGAATATAGCCAGGGTTTCCCCCGGGTGGACAACCAGGGAAATATCGTTGAGGGCTTTAAAACTGCCAAAGAAGCGGGTTAGATTATTGATTTCAATAGCCGGTTGATCTGCATGACCCATAAAATAGTAGCCCGTTATGGTAATTTAAATAAATTCCTTCTGCGTTATGATTGGGGGTTACCGGAACTTGAAGGCGATTGCCTTTTGCCTCTAGGCCAGTAGCAAAGCAGTCCACCGACGAGCAAAACTCCACCACCCACCCAAATCCAGGTTACAAGCGGGTTTACTTCGACCATAAATCCGGCCTGGTATCCCTTTGAATGATCATCCTTGTCTACCGGTTCCCAGCCGCTCAGGCTGATATACAGGTCTTCAATCAACGAATAGCGGATAGCCACCCTGCCTACTGAACCATCGTAACTGCGGTGAAAAACCCTTACAGGTTTCATTTCGCCGAGATATTTATCGCCTTTGTATGCACTAAGGACCGCCCAGACCTCCATGCGCCCGTCGTCACCATCACCAAGCAGGTTATCATAGGTAACGGAATAGTCTTTGATGGTCATGGTTTCACCCGGGGTAAGAATGGCATACTCTTCAACATCATAAACAGAGGAGCCCACTATGCCTATTGCCATGATGGCGATGGCGATATGGACAAGGTAGCCACCATATCTTGCCCGGTTGGAGCGCACCAGGTTTACAGAAGCAGCGGCATAATTCTCCGAGAGGGCCCGTTTACGTGAATGCACATCGCTCAACCACACCATAATGCTTGAAACGATGGTAAAAACAGAAACAAGTACAGGTATAATTGCATACCATTCCCTGATACCTGCGATAAGCAGTCCCGCGGTTACTGCAAGTGCAGCGGTACCGGATGATATAAGGGTAAAGCGCAGCCGCCGTGCATCGGGGCGTCTCCATCCTATGGTAATACACAAACCTGCAAGCAGAATAACAGCTATAAGTATTGGCACAACCGACTGGTTAAAAAAGCTTTCCTCGATGGTGAGTGTTTCCGAAAATGCCGGTGCAAGTGTACCTGTTAGGGTAATAACCGCGGCTCCAACTATCAGAAAATTGGCAAGCAGGAAAGCGGCCTCCCTGGAAAGAAAGCTGTTAATGTTCATTTCTGAAACCAGGCTTTTACGGCGCCAGATAATAAGCCCTATGGAGCCCACAAGGGCGACTGCCATCAAGCCAAAAAACGGCAAGTCCATTTGGGTGCGGCCAAATGTATGAACTGATTGAAGTATATCGCTACGCGTAAGGAATGCACCCAGCATGATAGTTGTGAAAACAGCCACAATCAAGGTTATATTCCATAATTTGAACCCGCCGCGGCGTTTTTGGACCACCATTGAATGAATAAAAGCAGTCGAAAGCAGCCATGGGATGAGGCCGGCATTTTCTATAGGGTCCCAGGCCCAGTATCCACCCCAGCCCAAAACAGCGTAAGCCCACCAGGCACCTATTATGTTGCCTACTCCCAGCAGCAGCCAGGCCATTACCGTCCATCGCCGGGCATAACTTATCCAGGTGTTATCCAGCTTGTTGTTTATCAGCGCAGAAACAGCAAAAGCAAAAGGAACTGTAAACAATGCCCAGCCGGCAAGCAGGGTAGGGGGGTGCAATAGCATGCCCGGGTTTTCAAGCAGCGGGTTCATGCCTAAACCATCGGAAGGAGCGTGATCAAGGCGGGCAAACGGGTTGGAAAAGAAAAGAACCAGCATGGTAAAAAATGCTTTGGTAGCCATAACCACTGCCAGGGTATAAGGGGTTAACTCACGTTTACCCGGGCGCTGTCGTATTACAAGTACAAAGCCGCAGATTGAGATCATCCATGACCAGAAAAGCAGGGAGCCGGCATTGCCTGCCCAGAAGGCACTGATAAGGTAAATAAGCGACATGTCCTTGCTGGTATACTGGTAAACATATCTTATCTCGAAATGGTGGGTAAGAATTGCGGTTTCCAGTATGACAACAGCTACAGTAACAAGTATAAACACCGCAATTACCAGCTTGCGGGCGTTACGGTTAAGCCAGGAAGTCCCCTCTTTGCCCCCAAAAATAAGAGCGGCAACCGAAAAAAGGGATGCAGCGAAAGCAAGTACCAGGGTGATGTAACCTAATTCTGCCATTGTCTCCTGCTTATATTATCAACTAGGCCGGTTCGTATCTGGATGCACAGGCAGTAATTACTTTGGTAGCATTAAAGCTGTCATCGTTGTCAAATCGGCCCTCTACAACTACGTGGCGGCCGGTTTCGAAGTTATTGGGTACAGTTCCGGTAAAGTTGACTTCGATGCCGGGCTCATCGGGGCATGTGTTGCCATCATCATCTACATGCATCAGGGTAAAAAATAAGTTCTGGCCGGCACCTGATGTTTGGTGCCCGGGAGCAACTTCACCCTGTATACGTATTGAGCTCTGGCCTAAATTATCCTTTTCATGCAAGGCTTCAGCTACGGTGTAGTAGTAACCCGAGCCGCTCTGAAATGCCATAACAGCCAGAAATATTATAGCTATTCCAATTATGGTCCCGCCAAATAAAAACCTTTTGTTTTTCATAATAAATACCAGTATGCTGATTATAGCATACTGGTATCATTTTAATCTAACGGCACCAAAAGAATAACTACCGTGCCTGAAAGAACGGGCACGGTAGTTATTAATATCTGAGCCGGCTATTAGTAGTCTACTTCGTGGCAGTCGTAGCATTCGGCATCATCGTAATCTACGTGATAGCCATCATCCGGTACCGGGTCGGTGCCGCCAAGCATGTGGCAGATCATGCACAGATTGTCGTAACCGGGACCGTCAGGATGAGAAGTAATTGGCATGGCGTCTTCAGCCGTGGGTTCTCCCGGTGGATCGGGATCAGGATCGGGTGTAGGATCGGGATCCGGGTCCGGTGTAGGATCGGGATCCGGGTCCGGTGTAGGATCGGGATCCGGGTCCGGTGTAGGATCGGGTGTAGGATCGGGATCAGGCGTTCTTGGCTCACCCGGGTGGCAGGCCGGAGAAGAGCACATCTCTATAGGATAAGCATCGTGGTCTGCTCTGTAAGGAGATTCCCCGCCAGCCGGGAAAGGTCCACCGGTGTGGCACACAAAGCAATTATCAAACTTCA